>JAJZOA010000067.1 GCA_021852225.1 Planctomycetota bacterium | reverse complement strand
AAATGCCGGGGCATTCTGGTACGGTACGCGAAAAAGTCATCCAACTACCTTGGCATCATTCAATTGGCCTGCGGATTATTGTGGTATCGCCGCCAGCATCGATACACCGTTTTGAGATAGTTTCTTACTGTTATTTTCGGCTGATCGACCGCATAACATTAACCGCAGAAACGCAGTGGGATCGACATTTATTTTATAGGTCCGAAGAACGCCGATCCTTGCCACGGCGAGCCTGAATTAGCGGACATGGCGGGCCGCTAATTTTAATTTTATTTTTCAAAGCCGGGCTTGGCTGCGCGCTGCGGGGGCTGTGGTTCGGACCGATTGCATGCTTAAACCGAAGTGAGCGGCTTTGAATTCCGCTGCGTGGACTGCGCCGGCACCGCACCCATCTGCGACCGTTACCTGCGCTAAGGGAACAAGGCCCTGCTTCGTGCGGATCGTTACAATTGCTTCCTGGATTGTGCCTGCGGGCATTCCGCCCTGCTGTATACCAATATTGCGCTCATATGTTGGGAATAACAGCGTGGCACCGGGATTTTCCGTCGATACGCCGCTTCAAATCGGGGGGCCGGTGGGCTTATCCATGCCGACGGAAGTAAACTATCGCATTCTGAGCCGCGCGCACCACACTTGGCTGTGGCGAGGTATCGCGCAGGTGTTTGAGTTGCCCGACCGCGGCCGAGTAATCAAGATGCTTCAGACATGAAATCGCCTTGCGTGCCACCGACGGGTGCGGACTGAACATAAGTGGAGCAATTTGCGGCGCGGCGTGGCGATCGTACATATACACTGCCAGCGCGTGCATGACTTTTATCTGAACATCCGGATTCGGATCGTTTAAATATTGCAGAAGAATACTTTCCGATTCCGCACCGCCCCGGCGGCCGAGTTCCAGCGCGGCCGCCTTGCGCTCGCCCTGGTTATTCTGCTGGGCCATCGCCTGGCCAAGCTGGGTTTCATTAAGGCCACTCATCCGCGGACCGCAGCCGGCGACTGCGATCGCTCCCACCAGTACCAGTAACAATGCCAACACACGCTTCATGGACAATCCTCCGATGCTTTCGACGCGCCATTCAGACACCAGTCGATGGGTCCATAGATATTTGCCTATATTTACGCATATTTGCCGACCGAACGCAAGTCATTGTGCCAACCCATCCGCCGCGCAGGGGAATCTTGCAATTGTGCGGAGAAAATAAAATCGGCAGAGTACGGGAAAGAAACTCGACACGATACGATGTGTTTTGCGCAATAAGGCGTATGTTGCGGGGTACGGCGCATCCGCTTATATCGATCCACAGATTGGGCGTCTTTGGTGGTTATTCCACCCGGAGTCGGAATTCTTGGCGGGTGGACAGTGGAAATGTGTGCATGCCGTGTCTTCACGACCGCAACTTCTAAACACATGGGGCAATACCTTGGCCAGTTCTGCCGGAAGCGGATTGCGGTCGATTGTAGTCTGACTCTTAAATTTGAAGCTAAGGGTGGTCCACTTAATATAATATTCCGCACAACAGATGCGTGATTCAACGCTCCGGTGACGACAGCGCTTTTCAGGTCGGAACGCCCACCGGATCCCAGTTTATTTTTTCGAGGGTCGGGTCATGTCGCTGCGCGAACTGCTGGGTGAACATGGCGTGATAGACGCCGCGCTTCTCAAGCAAGTCATTGTGCGTTCCTGTTTCCACAATCCGGCCATCCACGAGCACGATAATCCGTTGGGCGTGAATGATGGTGCTTAGCCGGTGGGCAATGACAATCGTGCTGCGGCTTCGCATCAGTTCGTCGAGCGACGCTTGTATCAACCGTTCGCTTTGGGTATCCAGTGAACTTGTGGCTTCATCCAGTATCAAAATGCGCGGGTCGGCAAGGATGGCCCGTGCGATGGAAATGCGCTGTTTCTGGCCGCCGGAAAGTTTGACGCCGCGTTCGCCAATCTGCGTGTCATACCCTTTTTCCAGCGCAGTAATGAATTCATCGGCATTGGCCTTGCGGGCGGCGGACACGATTTCGTCGGTGGTTGCGTGACGTTTGCCAAACCCGATATTTTCCCGCACGGTGCCATCAAATAAATAAACATCCTGCAGAACCATGGAAAACAGACGGCGGTAATCGGCCAGGCGAATTTGCCGGATGTCCATTCCATTCAACAATATGTTGCCCTCGCGGACATCGTAAAACCGCGCGATTAAGTTAATCAGCGTGGTTTTGCCGCTGCCGGACGGCCCAACTATCGCCACGGTGGCTCCCGGTTCGATCAGCAAATCAATGTGTTCAAGAACGGTCTGGTCCGGACGGTAGCCAAAGCCGACATTGCGCAGTTCGAGTTCTGGAATGGAGGTATCCAGCGTCCGGGCATCCGCGGCGTCGGGCATATCGGGCTTTTGCGCCAGTACATCGCACACCCGGTCCAGTGCCCCAAGGTTCTGCTGAAGCGCTTGAAGTGAATCGAGCATTTGGGTAATCGGGCCAAGCAGCATAAGGGCGTAGGTCTGGAACATGACCAGACTGCCAAGGGTTAATTTATGTTTCAGTACAAGGTTGCCGCCATACCACAAGATGACAATGGCCATGGTGGGCACAAACACCGCCCAGCCGGTCATAAGCAGGCGGCCAAGCAGAGAGGTGTAGTATTGTTTGCGCACCATGGTGTGCTGGCGGGCGCCAAATTCGGCGAATTCGCTCCGTTCGCGCCGGAAGCTGCGCACGACGCGAATGCCGGCGAACATGTCACTGACGCGTGAAGAAAGGATGCTTCGGTCATCCTGAATATTCCGCCACAGTGGCCGCAGGCGGCGGAATATCAGGTAATGAATAAGAATGACCGGCGGAATAAGTGCCGCCGCGGAGAGAAACAATTTCCAGTTGGTCGCAATAAGAATCAGTAGAATGCACGCGACGCGGACCATTGCCCCGATGGGATTGACCACCGCGTTCTGCACGCCCCCGGCAACCTGGTCGGTATCGCTCATGATCCGGCTGATAATTCCGCCGGTACGGTAATCGGTTAACTGGGCCAACGGCAATGTGGCCAGATGTTCATGCAGCCGCTGGCGCAGCGTCGCCGAAAGTTTGTAATTCAAACGGCGAATCGCCAATACCCGGATCCACTGGGACACCACGGAAATAACTTCCGCGACAAGCAGCACCACCACCAGCGCAGTCAGACCATGGGTGGGTGAGGCCGCCAGCCAGTTTTCCAGGGTGGCCAGATGGCCCGTTTTGCCCAGCCATGCGGTCACGGGCAGCGGTTTATCGGCAAACACATAATCAATGGCCAGTTTCAAGACCAATGGCGGAGTCAGTGCAACGAACGATCCGATAACGACCAGGCCAATAAGCACAAACACGGAACTGTAATAGCCCTGGAGAATATCGCGATATTGTTTAAGCAGTTGGCGTCGGGTGTACTTGAATTCATGTTTTTCCATGGAGACATGCGCGTGCCGCCCTCCCATGGAAGGTGGCGGTTCGCGCTTGTCCTGCGCGTCGGAAAGCCGGTCGCCCTTAAGCAATCCCTGCCGGAACTTCAGGCGAAAATCATTAAACCGCTGTCGACTGGACTTCATGAACCGCTAATCCCGCAAAATCAGGAAACATCTTCCGGGCGATTATAGCCGATTCAGGGGTATGTCGCGGAATAAAGAGCGGACGGCCCGGCCGAGTTCAAACGGCCTGCGTCTCCCCCTCGGGGCGACTGGTACGGCGCACATCCAGCAGGAACGCGAATACCAGACCAGCCATGGCAGCCAGAATAAGCGGGGTGCGCATCACCGGGTTCAGAGCCGCGGCCAGATACCACGGGATGGGAGGAACTGGTGCCGGATTGATCGGCTTAAGAGTTTCATCGATCAGGCTTTGCACATCACGCGGGTGCGCGATTCGGCCCAGCGGAAGAACCTGCTCGGCGGGATTCACAACATCCAGTTGCCGATCCGCCAGCCGCTGAAGAATGACCGGATTGGTCGCCACCAGATGCAACAGCAGCCGATCCTGCGATATTTTTTCGTTCAGCAGCGCCAGCGACGCGCGAAGATTGTTCCGTTGCATCCGCGCCTGGTGCAGATTGGCCGCGGCTGGAGCCAGGATGACCGCAGCCACAATGGCCAGCGCGGCAAAAAGGGCCGCCCAGGTTAGCGCACCGACGCCGAACACGAAAGGCAGTGTAAGAAACGCGGGTGTATGGCGATAGCGTCGCATGAAACCATCCGTTAGCAGCCTGCGGTCTGCTCTGCTATTGTGCCCGTCAATCACTTTGGCGACAAGTCCGCGGCCAGGACTGCGTAACGGTGCCGTGGCGGTGCATGCCATCGCACGGTGCCTGCGGCCATGTCACGGCGCAAGCCAACTCAGCTATCACTATCGCCCGAATTAGCCTTTGTTCCAGAACTGAGCGCCATAAATGGCCTGTTCGCCAAGCTCTTCTTCAATGCGCAGAAGCTGGTTGTACTTGGCCACCCGATCGCTGCGCGCCGGAGCACCGGTTTTAATCTGGCCGCAATTGGTGGCCACCGCAATATCGGCAATCGTGGCATCTTCAGTTTCGCCGCTGCGATGGCTTAGCACCGCGCTATAACCGTTTCGCATGGCAAGCTGGACAGCTTCAAACGTTTCCGTCAGGGTGCCAATCTGGTTGACCTTAACCAGAATGCTGTTGGCAGTACCGGTACTGATGCCTTTTTGCAGATATTGGGTGTTGGTCACAAACAGATCATCACCGACCAGCTGAATTTTTTTGCCCAATCGGTCAGTTAATTTTTTCCAACCTTCCCAATCACCTTCGGCCAGGCCATCTTCCAGCGAACGTATGGGGTACTTGTCCACCCATCCGGACCATATTTTGATCATATCATCCGATGAAAGCTTGCGGCTCGGATCGCTCTTGAAAAGCTTGTAGTGCTTCCCGGCATGGTCCCACAATTCGCTGGCGGCCGGGTCAAGAGCGATGAAAATATCCTTGCCCAGTTTGTAACCGGCGGCCTTCACGGCTTCGGCAATAACTTCCAGGGCTTCATCATTGGATTTTAGACTGGGGGCAAAGCCGCCTTCATCACCGACCGCGGTGCTAAGACCTTTTTTATGCAGAACCTTTTTCAGCGTGTGGTACACCTCCGTTCCCATGCGCAGGGCGTGGGCGAAATTTTTGGCACCCCAGGGCTGAATCATGAATTCCTGGAAATCGACATTGTTGTCCGCATGTTTGCCGCCATTTAGAATATTCATCATTGGTACCGGCAGAACCTTGGCGGAGGTCCCACCCAGATAGCGGTACAGCGGCAGGCCGCTGGCGGTGGCTGCGGCCTTGGCCACCGCCATGGAAACGCCCAGAATGGCGTTGGCACCCAGCTTGCCTTTGTTGGGTGTGCCATCAAGTTCGATCATCAGGCGGTCGATATGTTCCTGATCACGCGGGTCAAGTTCGATGATTTCGGGGGCGATTTTAGTGTTGACATTGGAAACCGCCTTGCTTGTTCCCTTGCCCAGGTAGCGCTTGGCGTCACCATCGCGCAATTCCACAGCTTCATTTTCGCCGGTGGAGGCACCGCTGGGAACCGCGGCGCGGCCAAGAGTACCGTCATTCAGCAGAACATCCAC
>JAJZOA010000075.1 GCA_021852225.1 Planctomycetota bacterium | reverse complement strand
AGCGTCGGCACGCGCTGGAGCGCTCCGGAAAACCGCCGGAGGTTATGCCGCCGACTTTTCCATTCGCCCACAGGCCCAGATTTTTGTTCCCGCCTCTCATTATTTTCAGCGGTACAGCTTTTCCGCACTGGTTCCCGCAAGCTTTTCCCCGTCAGTTACCTGGCGGTTTTCCGACGGGCAGCGTGCCAGCGGCCTTCAGGTGAATCATATTTTTATGACGCCCGGAATTTACCGGGTGGCGATGCGTGTGAATCAGGCGGGCCACAGCTTTCGCACGTCGTTGCGCTTTGTAGTGAAATCTGAAATGTACGCACTGTTTCCATTTCCGCCAGCCGACCCGCCAGTTCTGGTTGCCAACATTCTGAATACCTATCGAACCGACCGGCTGGATGCCGCACAGCTTTATCGCGGAATTGAATTTTTTCATCGATATAACACCTACCATGGGTTGTCGCGGTGGGGATTGGCCTGGGCGCAATCGAAAGATCCGCAAAACGCCAAACAGGTAAAAAAAGCCGCCGGACTGATTGCCCGCGGCCTTGTGGCAAAGAACAATTTCGTTCAGGCCGCGACTATTTACCGGCTGGTGGCACAAAAAAGAATATCCGTGTTGGCCCAGAGCCGCGCTTTGCAGCATTATGCCGTGCTGATGTGCGACCATACAGACAGCGCCAACAAAGTGCTGGCCGTGCTGCAGGCATGGCGTAGCGGCCATCATCATTTGCCCGCTGCTGAAAAGCGGCTTATTTCCGTCGCGCTGGCCTTTGCAGCTGTTGGAACGGGCAATGGAAAACTTGCCGCATCGTATATTGCGGCCTCCGGTGGGTCGGCCATGGCCTACAGCGCGGCTGAAATTCGCCAGGGAGTGCTGGCTCGCAATGTGGAAAGCTATATTCAATCGAATCATTTGCGCACGGCCCGCCAACTTCTGAATGAATGGGATGCGGATTTTCCCCAAGCTGTCATTAAAGGCTATACCAGACTGTTGCGCATGAAATTGCTCCGCCACGCCGGCCATCCCATGGCCACCGTGCGGATGGCTATGCAATTTGTGGCGGCTGAACCCAAATCATTTTACGCGGCACGGCTGCTTTACGAGGCCCGTGTGGCGGCCAATAACGCGGGGCATCGCAACAGAGCTTTGTTGATTTTCGCCAAACTTAAACAAAACTATCCGGAATCGCCCTATGCCTACAAAAAATAATCGCGAACCACCGTTCGTGAAATGCAACTCTCGCATTGAGGCCAGGCGGGTTATCAGCCATCGGCCTGAAAGCAATCCGTCGTTAACTGCCGGGCCACCTTCGTCCCGATTTTCGCGTTCCATCCTGCCGGGGTGCGTTCGGCGATCTTGCGCGGCGACAGTGCGCAAAGGTCATTCCTTTCACCTTTTATGTGAACGTCATGCGGCGCATCGCTCGGCAACCCATTTTCGATTATTGTCTGTCCACACGATGGCCAAACTATTCCCATCCTGGAAAAGGAGCCTGATGTGACACACGAAATGTCCACCCAACCCCCAGCGACCCGGTTGACTGATCCATCCTGCTTATTTTGTCGCATTATTGCCGGGGAAATTCCCTGCTACCGCGTGTATGAGGATGACTGCGTACTGGCGTTCCTGGATATTGGTCCGGTCGTCACCGGGCATGTTCTGGTGATTCCCAAAGCCCATTATAAAAATATTTTTGATATTCCGGACCAGGTCATTGCGGAGGTCGCCGCCCGTCTGCCACGATTGGCCAATGCCGTGGCCGCAGCCACCGGTTCGACGGCGTGCCATATTCTGTTAAACAACGGTCCGGAGGCGATGCAGTCGGTTTTGCATCTTCACTACCATATTATTCCGCGGAAGGATGGCGATTCCTTTTTTGTACCCTGGAAACCAATACGGCTTGATTCCCGTGCGACAGAGCCTTTAATCAGCGCCATTCGGGATGCTTTGCAGAAACAGGCTGAATGACCTCCTAAAAGAAAAATAGTAAGTTTCGCCGCTGGGCGGCAACTAAGGATAACTGAAGGTATTGAAAAATCTTCGCGGCAAATGGTTCCAAAATTCTTTGCAGCATGAAAGGTACCCACAGAATGAATCATACGCTGAATTATAAACACGCCGCTGCATTGCAGCTGTTGGGCCTTAGTGTCATGTTTCTTTCCATTTTGACCGCCGTCAGTGCAGGCCGATCGGTCACACTGCCTGCAAAGGCCGTGGTGAAAGCCCCGCCTCCGCCAAAGTCGGCGAAACCCGCAGCGTTCGTGATAGGGCATATTCCGGCATCACATCCAGATGCAATTGTCGTTGTGCACAACACATTGACCCTTGCCAATGGCAAGGTCTTGCACTACACCGTGCATACGGGTTATCTGCCGGTCACCAGTAAGCAGGGAAAATTGCAGGCGAAAATATTTTTCATTGCGTATACCAAAGATATGCCCGCCGACCAGCGCGCCAACCGCCCGCTGACATTTTGTTTCAATGGCGGTCCTGGTGCTGGCTCGCTCTGGCTGAATTTGGGTTGCGCAGGCCCCATGCGTCTGGTCCTGACTCCCCGCGGCAACATTGCCCCCCCGCCATTCAGACTCAAATCCAACAGGCAGAGTTGGCTGCGCGATACCGACCTGGTGTTTGTAGACCCGGTGGGAACCGGTTTCAGCCAACCGGCTCCGGGCGTGCCAGGCGGCAAGTTTTATGGCGTAAGTCAGGATGTGCAATCCGTTGCGAAATTCATCCGCTTGTACGTGACCATGTACAAACGCTGGGGCTCTCCCACGTTTCTGGCGGGCGAGAGCTATGGCACCACGCGGGCATGTGGATTGGCTGACTATTTAAGTGCCCATACCGGATTGGCCCTTAATGGCGTGATCCTGATTTCCTGCGCACTGAACTTTCAGATTCTTGAGCCGAGCCTGGGAAATGACACGCCCTATCCCCTGTTCCTGCCAAGCTATACGGCTGCCGCCTGGTATCACCATAAGCTTGCGCCGGACCTGGAAAAGCATTTCCACAAAACATTGGCCGCCGCGGAGCACTTTGCGCTTCACACCTATATTTCCGCGCTGGCGAAAGGCAGTTCCCTGCCTCGGGCGGAAAAATTAAAGGTGGCCGCAACCCTTGCGAAATTGACCGGCCTTTCGAAAAAATTCATTCTGCTGGCAAATCTGCGGGTCGGTCCGGGTACGTTCGAACAGGCACTGTTGCGTGACCAGCGGCGCGTCATAGGCCGCATGGATACGCGCCTGACCGGATACAACGCACACCCGACCGGCGGCAGCGCATCCTGGGATCCGGCAATGTCCGAATTTATCGCACCCTTCACGAGTGCCTTTAACCAATATGTCCGCCAGGACCTGCATTACTCCAATGACCTTCCCTATAAAGCCCTGGCGGGAATTCCTTGGAATTTCGGTCCTGGCGGGGCCGGATTCCTGTTCGTGACCGACAATCTGCGAAACGCTCTGATCCGCGATCCATATATGCATGTACTTGTGTGCAGCGGATATTTTGATCTGGCCACACCGTTTTTTGGAACGGTTTATTCCATGGATCATCTGAATTTGAGCCGGCGGCTTCAAAGCCACATCAAGGAAGTGTTTTTCCGGGGCGGCCACATGTTGTATCATCCCGCGGACATGCGGAAGAAACTCGCACGGGAAATTCACCAGTTTATCCTGAGTGCCGCCCATCAAAAGGCAAAACACCAGCATGCCGGAAGCTTGTGACCTGGCCGACGGTCAGCCGGAAATAAACGTGCGCCCCTGAATTCATTTTCCGTCGTGGGCCGGGGCTGGACCGAAAAGCAAATCCTGTCAAGAACACCTAGGCATTGATTTGTCGCCCCAGAAACTGATAGCTTTCCACAATCGCCACGATGCAGGCATCCACCGGCAGCACCGGCTTAAAAGGATTGGCCGCTTCGCACCCCTCCTCATAAGCCACCAGTGAACCCGCCGAGGCCCCCACTACGTCTGCGGCCACAATGGTCCAGCGCACCGGCTGTTGATTGAAATCGAGTGGTTGAATAAGCACCAGTCTGTGTGCATCCAGGCCGGCAACGCGAATGCGGGCCTCAATTCCACCAATCACTTTTCCAAGATACATGCATCAACTCCACATGGATTCAATGTTTAAATCATGCCGCCGCAATCCGGCAGGCAAAGCGAAAATCGCGGTTCTGACCCGTGTTATGCCAGCCCAGTCGCCGCCGGTTGCTGCCGCGATTCTGCAGGGTTTGAATCGACAATGGCCACAATCGCAAGCCTGGCGGGACAATCATCCGTGGTTTTAAGCATCTCCTGAACCGCTCGTCCATCACTGGTTACCAGCACCAGTGTATCAACTCCCGCCCCCAGCGTGTCGACTGCAATTTGCGGGATTCCCATGTGTTGTCCGTTTGTCGCATCCACTGGCTGAATAATCAGCAGACGTGCGCCGCGAAGCGTGGGGTGCTTCGTTGAAGCGGTCAGCGTTCCTTGAACCTTGGCCATGAACATAAGCGATCCGATACTCAAAATTCTTAAAAATATCCCGCCTTTTCCGGCAGGACCGCCCCGTCAGCTTTTCCGGAAAATCGGTTGGCCGGCGGCATCGATACGATCGATCAGCGCTACCACCACCGCGTCGGTTGCGCACGCCTTCATGCCAGGCGCAACCCGTGCGGAGCTACCTTGTGTCACCAGGACGATATCTCCCTCGCCGGCACCTAATTCGTCATTGGCGATGATCATATTCTGGCCCGGAACAAGCTGGCCATCTTTGATGACATGGGCATGGGTGACAACCAGCTTCTTACCGTCGAAGCCGGCATCTTTCATCGTGGCCACAACTTTACCCACAACTTTTGCAATGATCATGTTAGAAACTCCCGGCCCGTGGGCCTTTTAATTTCCGTAAGGTTCTAATTTTGCGTTCCAACGCGCCGACAGGCTGGCGGGTTGGCCAAGAGTCTGATTATCGCACAGCTTGCTCCGCCTGCCAAACGGCGTCAGGTTAAGTCGGCGGGTGCCGACGCGTCGCACACCGTGCTGGGGCACACTGCATCAGGCGCCCAGGCACCGGGCTATATGTTCGATTGCGGACATAATAAAGCTGCATTTCTGGATCAGAGCTGTAGCCGCATTAGATTATTTCGTTCTCACAGGAGGTATTGGAGGAACTGGACATATCGCGAGGTCTACGGGCAGACAAGATGTCTGCACCACAATTCTGCCGCCGGGGGCTTTGGCGGGCAAGCAAGCATTCCGAAAGCATTTCGTCAGTTGCAACCAAACGCGCGATCCCTTTTCAAGCTGTGTTGACTTGGATTATACCCTTGTTCAAATTCGCGGTAAATATTTTCTCGGGCCGGGTACCGAAAATGTGTCGCCTATTGCTCAAATCCAAATTACGCAACAGTCGGCAAGCTGGGGCAATCAGCCGACTGCGGAAGATGGCTTTTCCTTTCGCCTCCGCTGGGATAGCTTCCCGGTCGCAACGACCTTTACCGGGGCGAGACTTGCACTCGCTGGAACACGTCGCCTTTGCACGCCGCACATGGGCCGCTACATCGCTCCATTATCGCACCGGATCGGCCTGAGCAACCTCAAATAGGGGCAGACCAGT
>JAJZOA010000023.1 GCA_021852225.1 Planctomycetota bacterium | reverse complement strand
TGCAAATTTACGGACACCCGGCGATATGAAACTTCGGGTGCAGATGGGCGGCTACTTTGGTTCAGCTCCCTATTTTGTCTGGTAGGCGGCTCGGCATAATCGTTTTCGGGAATTGTATTATCGGAAGACAAGGATTGCTTTGAAAGGAGGCCTAAACAGAGAGATCAGTGCCAGCATAATAGTTCGCTAATTGCTCGGCGAAATATGACGTGTCTAGGAAAGTGTTCTCAATTTGTGTTCATTTATCAGTTCAACTTTTTTATTTGAAGGAGTTTGCTAATGAGCGGAAATAACAGCAGAAAAAGCGGAATAACCAGCTTGATGGGGTTCGGCCTGACGGCAGGTTGCTTTATGGGTGTCATGGGGTTGTCGCAAGCGGCTCAGGCCACATTGATCCATGAATACAGCTTTAACACCGGTGGTATTAACGCCAGCAGCGGCGCATATAACACACCGGATTCCGTTGGAGGCGCTGCTTATCAGGCCACTATCATGGGAACGGGCAGTATCAGCAATGGCCAGGTCGTTCTGACGAACAATAACGTCACCAGCGGTGCGGCAGGAAATGCATACGTTTCGTTACCTGTTTCAGCTTTGCCAACCACCAGCCCGACGGTTTCGTTCGAGGAATGGTTCACCGGGTCGTACGATTATCAATCCGGGACCTCTGGGTCTGTTTACCCCTACAACCGCGGTTTTGATTTTAACAATGACACGCTTAACACCAGCGGTGCGGTTCCGTCTGATCTCGAGGTTACTACGCCTGGAGCTAATGCCGGGACATACATTTATCAGGCGTTGGACTCTTATGGATCATCGCGCACGGCGATTGCGAGCTTAGGCTATAGCACGGAATCCGGTATAACCGATTCCACCGACGGCTGGCTGACCAAACCTTCGGCGACTGGAAGTCCGGTCACGCACATGATCGCCACGGTTATAAACCAGACGGCAACGGGAAGCGCACCTTATGGAACGATTAGCTACTTCGTCGATGGCGTGTTCAGAGGATCGTCAAATCTAACCGCCGCCAATCAATGGACCGTCGTTTCTCCAAGCTTCACAAACGCGTGGCTTGGCCGGTCGGCGTTTCCCGGCGACGGCATGTTTAACGGCACTATTGACGAGTTCCGCATTTTTAACAACGCCCTTGGCAACTCACGAGTTGCGGCTGATTATACGGCAGGCCCCAACACGGTCCTGACGCCTGAACCTGCCTCACTGGCGTTGTTTGGCGTCGCCGGAGCCAGCCTGCTGTTGATTCGCCGGCGCCGCGCCGCGGTCTGAAAGCCGATCCGCAGCAAGTAAATCAAGCCTCCCAAAAAAAATGGGGCGGTTGGACGAAACAGTTTCGTCCCCGCTCCATTTTTATTTTGCGAGCTTCCGCGGTATGGGCATTTTGTTTTTAAATGGGCTGCGTGGCCTTCAACAAATCACGGTATGCCCGTATTGCGACCGGCCGGTTGGTTGTCCAAATAATCCCCCACTGAAACAACGCGAGCGGACAGAAACGCCGGAAAATAAGACCGCGTCCAAATCCGGCGTTCACGGTTTCGCGTGACGCAATGCAATCTCATTAAACTCCACAATTATCCTATCTTTTAACCACCCGGCATCCGAACAGTCCGCCAGCAATGTTCCCGGCATGTGCCGTCAGCCGGACAATTATTTTGCTTTTGCCCTTCGTGAGCCTGTCGGGTATCGGATAGGTTATTCGTTTGATATGACCCGGACTAAGTGATTCCAGCGATTGCGTTGCAATCTTCTTTCCGTTCACCAGAATGTCAAACGTGCGGGCACCTGAATCACTACCCCACCACGCGCACATCAATGCCATCGGCGTATCAGGCAGAACCTTCATGGTAAATGTAAATCCGCCTCCGCTGTTGCCGGCGATCCAGCCACGTTGCACGGTGGATATAGCCAGTGTTCCCCGGGCAAAATGTAATTCATCGCGCAGCTTGTGTGCCGCCAGCGATGCATCGCTTCCCGTATCCAGGTGATCCACGGTAATGGCGTCAAGCTTTTTTTCTTCTGCCGCATGAGTCTGACGCTGCTGCCTTATTTTTTTCCATTCCGCCGGCGTAATTGTGTCAAAGTAGACCACATACCGCTCATGGGCAACCTGATAAAAGGGAACCAGCTTTACGTCCTTCGGTCGTCCGACACCGCTGGTGTGCCAGACCAGCGGTTCGGTCGCGTCGGGCTTTATCCAGTCATCCACCGCGAGGTTTTGCCGATTTTGCGTCAGCAAAATGGGCACGTTGACCGGGTCAGGCACATTGGCCCATTCATATTGATCGCCATTGGCATACGGAATCGGCTTTTTCATCAGCGCGTCGCCAAGTACGCCGGCCAGCACAATAGGGCCGGCCAGAATCGCAACTTTTTCGGGATGGTGTTTCATCGGCTCTATGCGAAGCGGTGTTTGCAATTGAAGTTCCAGCGTGTCACCATTGGCCCATGTCCGGCTGATGTCTACATAACTGCCCGGTTTTCCCGTCGCCAGCACTTTGTGATTAAGTTTTACCGACATGGACGGAGTGGACCAGTAAGGGTGGCGCAATTTGATCGTCGCCTTTATCGGAGCGCTACAGGCCACGGTTATGCGAACCGAATTTTCCTGCGGAAACCGGGTTGTCTGTGTAAGCGTAAGGCCTTTGGCTTTCCAGTTCAGGATTGATCCGATAAACAAATTAATCCAAAGCGTATCGGCATTGTGGTAATAAATGCCGCGGGCGTATTTGCTGTGGTTTTCCATGCCGGTTCCCACGCAGCACCAGAAGGAATCCCATGGTGTGGAAAAGGTCTTAAAATGCCCCGCCTGCATGGACATGTAATAGGTCATCATGCCGGTGGCCGGGTCCTGCGATCCAAGGATATGATTAAACAGGCCGCGTTCAAAAAAGTCGGCGGATTCCATATCCGCATTCCAGCAGAAATAGTGATTGGTCAATTTCAATATGTTATACGTGCAGCAGCTTTCAGCCGTACCGGCGGTAAGTTGCTGGTACGCATCGCCCAGAGGAAAAAAGAATTCACGATTGGAATTTCCACCAAATGCGAAGGTGCGGTGTCGCGCCACGTTCCGCCAGAAAAATTCAGAACCGGCGCGGTATTTCTGTTTGCCCGTCAGTTCGTATTGCCTGGCAATGCCAATGACGCGCGGGATATACTGGTTGGAGTGGCAGCCGGTAAGAATATCATGACCGCGCATAAGCGGGTCCAGCTGCGCCTTCTGATTGAATTTTTCCGCCAGTTCCAGGTCCGCCTTGTTGCCGGTGATGCTGTATACATCCGCCAGCACTTCATTCATGCCGCCCTGCTCACTGATCAGCATTAGCTGCATCTGGTCCGCGGTGAATCGGTCGCCAAATTGCCGCGTCCAATCTGTCATACCCAGCAAAATGGTTTTGGCTTCCGTGCGTCCGGTTTGCAGGTAAACATCGCGCAGACCCGCCATAATTTTGTGAATGCAGTACCACGGCGACCACATGCCATCCAGACCAAATGAAAACAGAGCCTTGGGATTTCCCGGATCGATTTGGCCGGCGAGTACCCGCTTAAACGCGGCCTTGCTGCCGGGCATACCTGCACAATAGCCGCGGAATTGCGGGTCTGATTTCCCATTCGCTTTCTGACAGGCTGTCATGCGCGGCAAAAGTGAGTCAATTTTTGCGAGCAGGCGGGAATCCCGCGTGTGGGCAAACATCATGGCGGCGGAAGAAAGATAATGTCCCGTAATATGGCTTGCTAAACCGGTATTTTCCCATCCACCATAGTTGTTGGCTCGCGGCTTAATACCGGCCACCTTCTCAAACGGTGCCAGCAGCCGGTTGCAATCAAAAGACAGAAGATAATCCAAATCGCGCTGCTGGTTATCCTTAAAAGGACCGGGGCCGATGGTTACATCCGCCAGATCAAATTCGTAAGCCTTAAGCGGCGAAGTTCCCGATTCGACAAGTCCCTGCTGCGGCCCCTGCGAAACAATTGCCTCCGCCTGATGTGTGGCCGCCGCTGCCGCCGCCAGTGTGCCGGCGGCCAGAACATCGCGTCGTGTAACTGAATGACTAGCCATGATGTGGGTCTCCAAAAGCGGCCGGTCAGCTACAACGCTCCGCCCGCGGAACGATTGCACCATTGGAATAACATATCGGCAGGAAAATGGGAGCCGCCGAATTTCGGGCGTATGGTATATCCTGGCCAATTTGCTTTTATCGCCGGGCCGCTAGCACAAATGATAACCTTCCAAGTTCGGCGAGCCTATATAATTCAGCGCAAAAATCATATAAAGTT
This sequence comes from Planctomycetota bacterium, assembly GCA_021852225.1. The sequence continues at coordinate 1,332 of JAJZOA010000023.1, read as the reverse complement.
GCGCAGCCGTCTGTTGCGCGGGGAACCGGGCCGCCCATCCGATTTAACTGCTTTTGCAAGACACACTGCCCGCTGGCAGGCCGGAAATAGAAGATACCGCATTTAACGGAGCGCTCTGACCGTCGGCCACCGCTGAATTTTTGGCCAGCCATCCGAAGTAAAACGCAACCGCAGCAAAGCCAGCCGCGGGTGCCCGCGGCGCAGCGCATCATAAAAGTGGCATGTAAAAAAAAGCGTGCCACCCTGCCGAAAAATGCCCGTCTGGCCCGGCCCGATAAACGGTCCGACGCTGTCCAGCAGCAGAGTGCCCCCGTCATGCAGCATGTTGTGGCCGGATTTGTCCAGATAGGGACCTTGAATATGCCGGCTGCGACCGACGCGAATATTGTATGTGCTGTGAATTCCACGGCAGCAATAGCCCCAGTTCACAAACAGATAATAGAATCCGTTGTGTCGGAAAATGTATGAGGCCTCGATAGTGCGGTGCCATGCCAGGGAGTAGATGTGCGGGTGCGGCTGCAGCGGCTTTCCGGTGCGCCGATTCAGCTCAATCATTTTTATACCCGAACTAAATGATCCAAATGCCATCCACAAATGTCCGGAATAATCCAGACTTACAGCCGGGTCAATCGCGTTGAAATTTGTCCGGCGACTGCTTTGGAATACCAGTCCGCGATCCACCCATTTGTACCCGGGACTCCGCGGATTCAGGGTTTGGTTGACCGCCAGTCCAATGGCGGAAACGCGCGAGCTCCAAGTGGAAACCGCGTAATACAAGAGATATAGCCCATGCAGTCGAATAATATCCGGTGCCCAGAAAAAGCCGTGAAAGCCGGGAACCGCCTGGTGGGTCCAGGCCGGCGGGCGACCGAAAACCGTCGGCCCGCGGTGCCAGTGAATCAGATCACTGGAAAATGCCGATTGAATTCCCAAACCTGTGGAAAAAATCCAGAAGGTTTTTCCGCATCGGATAATCGCCGACGGGTCATGAACCCGGATGTGACGGTACCCCATCTGATGTAATATTGCGCTCTGCACGGCGGCCCGGTCTGGCGGTGCCGCTTGTGCCGGCGTCGTGGCCGCAAAATGCGCCAGACTAATCCCGATGGTAACAGATAGGATGAGTCTGAATAGAGTGCGACGTGGCGCAGGCATGAAAGAAGCCTCCTGAAAGACTGAATCAATTGTTATCGGTATTGCCGGTTCGGCTGTGCGACTCCAGCGCGGTGTGCGTCGAATCGCGGTGCAGCGCAAAGTAAAAGTCTCCGGTCAGAACCGGCCGCCCGTCCGTGGTGGCTTCGATTGTACATAAAAACAATGTTCCGAGGGACC
>JAJZOA010000197.1 GCA_021852225.1 Planctomycetota bacterium | reverse complement strand
TGCGGGCTTCAATATTTTTCACCGCAAGGGGTATTTCGTAGCGGGCTTGAACCGAAAGGTCCGCATAATAGCGAATACATTGTACGCCAAACGGTATATCAAAACCTTCCGCATTTACGATCGCCTTGCCGACATCCAGCGATTCAAGCTGCGCAAGTTCGGCCGTATTTTTTTCCAGCACATCCGCCAGCCTGTGCAGAAGTACGGCCCGTTCAGCCGGTGCCCTTCCGGCCCAATCAGCAAACGCCTTATTCGCTGCGGCCACCGCCGCGTCCACATCCTTTTGCTGCCCCATGGCAACCTGTGTCAGAACGCGACCGTCAGATGGATTCAGCACGTCAGCCATGGCACCATCGGAACTGGCGATCCAATGGCCGCCAATAAAATGCCGCAACGGCTTTCGCAGAAACTGCCGTACCGCGGGCGCTATTTCACTGTTCCCAGCCAATTCAGATGACTCCAAAACCTGTGGCATGGCGGCAACCTTTCAAAATAATAACGGACCAGAGCAGTAATCAGTCTTGGATTATACCGCACGCGGGTCGTACCATATAGCCCAATGCCGACTGCGGCAAAATACTGCTGGATGTATACGCCATGTGGATATCCGCTGATTTTTGTGGCGGCGTCAATTTCAGGTCGGTGACATCCGCTGGTTACGAAAAATCAAAAAGACGCTAAAACCTTAGTCCGCTATTTCCCCGTTATAATTCTGAGCCTTCACCGGCTGATAGCACAGCCAACTTTAACTATCTTGGCAATGTGAGAATCGCCGTCGCGGTCGCTCCTTGGTATCCGCGCATAAACGCGCCAACAGGGTAAAATATTCGTATGCGGATTACCCTGGTTCATGCTGGCGCTCTTGGAGACACTGTCTTGCTTGCGCCATTGTTGCGAAGCCTTCAGGCGCGGTGGCCGAGGTGCCGCCGCACGGTGGTCATGCGGGCTGAATTCGGCAGGATGCTGGTACGCATGAAACTTGCCGAGGCATGGGCGGACGGGGATTCCGTGGATCACGCTCGCTGGTTTGCCTGGCACGAAACAGGCAGCGGCCAAGGCGAACTGGTCCCCGTTCCGGAATGGGCCAATTGCGACTTGCTGATCAGTGCTGTTGGAAACGGAGAGGATGCCTGGTCCAAGAATGCCCACCTAGCGTCTGATGCGGAAATCCATTTTTTTCAACCCCGTCCGCTATCGGAAAACGTCTTGAGTGTTCCGGAATTTCACCGGCGGCAACTGGTGGCATTGCACTTGCCGCCGGACCCCATTCCACCCGCGCGTGCAACAGGAACCGGTCCAATCATTCTGGCCCCGGGTGCGGGCAGCCGACACAAATGCCTTCCGATAACGCATTTCATCGCCTTGGCCAGAGAGGTAAGAGAGTCTGGTCATCAAGTCGCATTTATGCTTGGCCCAGTGGAGTGGGAAAAATTTTCGTCGGTCGAAATCGCCGACCTGAGGAATAAATTTAATATTTATAAATGCGAAACTCCTGACCATTTACTTGATCTTTTTGAATCTTCAGTCGGTTTTATCGGCAATGACAGCGGTCCGGGCCATGTTGCAGCGGCTATAGGCTTGCCAACCCTGACCCTTTTTTCCGCGGGAGATCCGCGGCAATGGTCACCAATTGGTCCGCGGGTTCGGGTGGTTGCCGGACCGACGGCGGACAGCCTGCTGCTGGCGGCGAAAAATCAGCTCCCGTGGCTACTCGCAGAGGGGCAACAGGCGTAACATAACATCAGACGGCTGGAGATTTTTCGGGCTGATAATCCGGACAGCAAAAGTAGTTTGCCTGTCCGCCTCAGGCAGTACCCGCAAAATTGCCTTGGCACCCGCGCATTGGCGGCCCGGCGTGCCGCAAGGGTATGGCGCCAATCGCAATGCGAACCGGCGACGAAATTCGAAAGAGGATGCAGGTATGCAATCATTCGGCCATAAACGAAAAAACAAAGGGTTCACCCTGGTTGAAATGCTGGTGGTGATTCTGATCATCTTCATTTTAATCGGTATCGCGCTGGCCGTGGGCATGCAAGTGCAGGCGAATTCCCAGATTCAATTAACCAAAATGGAACTGCGCAATTTGCAGTCCGCTTTAGATTGGTATCATCATAAAACGGGTGTGTATCCGGACAACATGGAGGATTTTCTGGCAGCCTATCAGCGCATGCATGCGTATCAGATTACCGGCGGCGGCTGGCAGATACACTCCAATGTGCTGTCCCAGTTGCCCGCACAAAATGTGGTCACCAGTACCTTTGCCGCTCCGAATGGAAGTTCCAATATGACCGGCGTATGCGAAGTTCTAGACGGCTTTGGCGATCCGATTCAGTATTGCCCACCACCAACGCCGGCAAATTCAACCGGAGGCACGGCGCTGTGGCCGGTCAATAGCGGCAGTTTCACAATATTTACAACGCCTGTCAGCGCCGTATTTGTGCTCACAAACGGAACCGTCAACGGCTCAAGCTATACGCTGCCAGCCGCGAGTTCAAATGGCCATGGTGCCTTCTTTTACAGCTTGGGAACCCAATATAATACAAGTGGAACCTACAGCGCGCAATTAACCACTTCCGATTATATGTACAGCTACGCGCCATAAAAAAGCACGTCATCCACAAGAATCGGCCGCAGCGGCAGCGCCGGTTCGACCGATTCGCGCGCCGGCGACTGTCCGATTGTGTTGATAAAGGCTCGGTCGCCCATAGTATTTACTTGGACTAGATCGGGCTTTGGTCTAACACCCGTAGATGCCTTGCCGAACTGATGCGCATTGTAGATAAACTGCTCCATCTGGCCGCCGAAGACAGCACAATCAGCCTGCTGCGTAAGGCGCCCGACGAGGTGATTGAAATCGTCAAGGCGGCCAAACCATTTTCCTTCGAGTGGGTTTAAGTCGCACATCAAAAGGCCCATGTAACTTGGCCGACCAGCGCCCACAGCGATTCCGTTGATTCGCAAAATACGGAAGCCTGTTCCGCGGCTCTCTACCAACAGGTTTTTGCTATCTCCCATTACGATTGTCCAACCGATTTCTGAGCCGGGCCACATTGCATATATTTCAGGCCCAAACCATGGTCATATAACATCCGCAACCACGCGCCAATAACCACTCTGGCGATTATGGGCCACATTTCCCCAATAAAATATCCGGAATTTCCTAGGTTTTACTAAAGTTTGATATACAATAATATCCAGAGCGAGGAAACAGTCCCGAGGCGTAGCGCACGGGGCGGTTAGGTTTACGGGAGAGGTTTATGAGCATGTCTTATCTGATTGGAAAGTTGCGTCCAAATATTCAGGTCCGTACCAGTGATACACCGATACTGATCGCCGGATTGTTTGTCCTGGTCGGAATGGTCTGCTGGATTCACAATAAAGATTCCAGTGCCCGGGCGTTAACCTTTACCCGCATCAACTTAGTCACGCTGCAAGGCTGCCTGCGGCAATATGAAACCACGGGTCTGCCCGCGCCGCGCATTGTTGCGGGGAAGCCAGCCATTTACAGCTTTCTGGCCAGCTATCAGCAGGCGTTTGCTCATCAAAATGGTACGGGGCAATGGCGTTGCAGTTCCGACCCATTGTCTTACCTGCAAAAATCCACCCTGGTAAAAGGCTGGATACCCATGCCCCAAGGTGGTCGTCTATGGGGAGTGGTGATGGTGAAAGATGGTTTCGGCCATCCGATCCGCTACCTTCATAGCACGAAATTGACCTGGCGGGCACCTTGTTTCGCGGCAAAACTTCCCGCAGTTGCCGGCCGGGTGGTGACACTGTATTCGGTTCGCTGACTATTAATCAGCGCAGTTAACGCGGGCGTCCACCCGTATTTAAGCCAGCCCATAAAAGTGCCGGACCGCATCCCGAAGGTTCACAATTCGGTCCGGCGCTTCAGGGCGGTAAATCTGCCCGTTTTGGGATTCCATGTGGGTCATTGTGCATGTTTCGAGAAATTTCCTCGCCTGGGCTATAATGCTCCTCGGAAGTTGAGTCCCCGGCCTTTGACAAGGAAGGTTTTTCATCGTGACGCATTCGCTTAAATCCCAATCGCCCAACCGCACCGTTGAAACCAGCCAGAATTCACGCCTTTTAAATCCGGAAAGCTATTTTCCCAGGCGGCATATCGGTCCGTCAGAAGCGGATGTCGCCGAAATGCTCGCCCTGCTTGGCGCAGCCTCATTAGATGAACTCTCGTCGCGCACCGTGCCTGCCGCTATTGCCGCCAAAGAACTTCCCGATATTCCCGCCGCGGTGGATGAATATGCCATGCTGCATCAGTTGTCCATGATGGGCGCGCGAAATCATCCGATGCGTTCATTTATCGGCATGGGTTATCACGGCTGTATTACCGCGCCCGTCATTCGGCGGAATATTCTGGAAAATCCCGGATGGTATACCCAATACACCCCCTATCAGGCGGAAATAGCCCAGGGCAGGCTCGAAGCACTGCTGAATTTTCAAACCATGGTCGCCGACCTGACGGCGCTGCCTATGGCGAATGCCTCACTTCTGGATGAACCAACTGCCGCCGCGGAAGCCATGAGCATGTGCCGCTCGCTTACGGACCCGGCTAAAACCACCTTCTTTATTTCCCAGGATTGTCACCCCCAGACGATTGCCGTGGTTCAACAGCGCGCCGCGGGCCTTGGAATTGTCTGCACTGTCGGACACGCACAGGCCGCGTTCAGCCAAGCCGGGAACTATTTCGGCCTGCTTCTGCAGTACCCTACCACCCGCGGCACAATCATCAATTATGCGAACTTAGTGGATCAGGCTCATAAGTCCGGCGCGCTGGTTGTTGTCGCGGCGGATATTCTGGCTCTTACTCTGCTTAAACCGCCGGGCGAATTTGGTGCTGATATTGACGTCGGTTCCACCCAGCGGCTCGGCATGCCCATGGGATTTGGCGGTCCCCATGCAGCATTCATGGCCACCCGGCGGGAATTTGCGCGCAAAATGCCCGGTCGAATCGTGGGTGTTTCACGGGATTCACAGGGGAAGCCGGCGCTGCGCCTGGCGATTCAAACGCGCGAACAGCATATTAAACGCGAAAAAGCCACCAGCAACATCTGCACCGCCCAGGTACTGCCCGCAGTGGTCGCGGCGATGCACGGCATTTACCACGGTGCATCAGGTCTGCGTGCAATTGCCCGGCGTATTCATGGCTGGGCGGCCGTGTTGGCTGCAGGCCTGGTAGAACTTGGGCATCAACCGGACGGGGGCGATTTTTTTGACACATTGTGCATCACACCCGCCGCCGGAGATTCCGCCCGCCGGATTCTGGCCGATGCGGTCGCGGCAGGCGTAAACCTGCGACTGATTGAAACCAACCAGATCGGCATTTCAATTGATGAATTAACCACGTCCGAAGATATCGGCGCAATCCTTCATATCTTTTCGCGTCATCGGCCATTGCCGTTTACACTTGACAGTCTGATTCAGGGCGTTGCCATCAACTATCCGGTTGGCATGGCGCGGGAATCGGAATTTATGACCCATCCGGTTTTCAACAGTTATCAAAGCGAAACAGACATGCAGCGGTATATGCGACGGCTGGAATCGCGCGATTTATCCCTTACCACTTCCATGATTCCCCTTGGGTCATGCACCATGAAGCTCAACGCCGCCGCGGAAATGCTGCCCATTACCTGGCGGTGCTGG
>JAJZOA010000149.1 GCA_021852225.1 Planctomycetota bacterium | reverse complement strand
CTGGTACGGAATCTGACGGAAAAACAACTGGCTGATTTAATATTCAACAATGCCCAGGAACGGCTTTCGCGGCGCATCGCCCGCCGCATTGTGGAAACCAGAAAGACCACGCCAATCGTGACCACTGCGCAATTGGCCGCCTTGGTGCGCAGCGCTGTTGGCCCCACACCCTATGGCCAACTGGATTCGGCAACCCGAACGTTTCAGGCCCTGCGAATGGCCGTCAATGAAGAATTGTCCAGCCTGCAGTCGCTGTTGGACGCCATGCCGCGAGTGGTGAAGCCTCAAGGCCGGGCTGCCGTCATCAGTTTTCACTCCGGCGAAGACCGTCTGGTGAAACAAGCCATGCGGCAATGGCAGACCGATGGACGGTGCGATATTCTGACACCCAAGCCGCTGATTGCGGATGAAATTGAACTTGCCCGTAACCCGCGCAGCCGCAGCGCCAAATTGCGCGGCGTCAGGTTCCGTCAGATGACGGGTCCGAAGGAGTACCCCCTCGAAAACTGACTCCGGGCAGGGTCTGCCCCCCCGGACAAATGCGGTGCGGGGTTGTGAATATAATGGGAAAGAGAGATCGGTTTTTCAGCGCCGCCCGCATAATGGATTGCGGATTTTTGCGGCAGGATTTTGCGATGGCATTCGGGAGTTTGGCAGCCATGAGTCGTGACACGCGTATCGGAATGGTAACCGGGCTGGCAATTATTGTGCTGATTGGCGCACTGCTTTCCATGTATCTGGATCGGGCACAAAGCTCGGTTCAGCCAGCCGCGTTGGCGGCATTGGGAAGCGCATTTCGTGATTCTCTCATTAACCCCCCTACCAGCACAGTTCCCCCGCCACCGTCACAGGCAAATACACCGGCTCACAATGCGCCGAGCACAGGCATGGCACCGCGGGCGGGCGCAGCTGGTGGAAATTCTGCAGCGCCTGCCCAGATGGTCATGGGCAATGTTTATAATTCATCAATCAATGCAATGCCCACACCGCCGGCCAGCTTCCCCATCGGCTTTGCGCGGGTTGGGAACCTTAAACCGGCTGGAAATCAACCGCCGGGTCAAACCGGCGGTAATTCCAGTATTCGCACCTACACAGTTAAATCCGGCGATACACTCACCCATATTGCGTGGCTCTGCTATCACGATGGCGGCCCACTGGCGGTCCGGCGGATTATTCAAGCCAATTCGGCCACATTGAAAAATATCCACAGCACGCTGCACATCGGGCAGAAGCTGATCATTCCGCCCGCAACCGTTTCAACTTCGGTTGCCGCACACGCCACCATGAATCTTACCCAGATGGCCGCCACCACCAATACCGGCCGCCTTCCGGGAATGCGACGTGCCAAACAGGCCGCGACGCAATTGATTGACGGCTTTTTCCCGAAGGATTCTGCCGCCAGCGCGCCAACTGCTGCCGGCATGAGCTATAAAGTTAAGCCGCACGACACACTGGCAGCGATCGCCCGGAAATATATGGGCAGTGCATCCGTGGCAAATATTCACCGCATTATGGCGGCGAATCACATAAGCAATCCTAATAAGCTTGCAGTCGGCATGGTCTTGCGCCTGTCAACTACCGGGCATTGAACTGTCTGATGCCCGACAAATTGCTGACACAGTCCATCCAGTTGCCATTTTTATGAAACCGCCCCACGACCAAAGCCGGATGAGTTGCCCGGCGTACTTGCCGCCTCCATTTCACCGCCATCCAGATAATCTGCACCCACTATGCAAATACAGTCCGGCTTGCTCACGGAAGTACCGATAACATTTCGCGCATCGGCGAAGGCTGTTTGATTTTTTGGAAATTCCGCTTCTCCAGGGAATTTGCACAAACTGATTTCGCGGGCGGCTCTTGGCTTATTTGCCCCATTCGCCGCTGACATAATTTCACCCCATCAGCCCGTCATGCCTCCCGTGCTTCAGGAGGACAACACACGGTTTTACAATTCAGCGTGCCGGACGGACTTTGGCGATCAGCGTCGCCTGGAATGGCAACGCCGGAAGCCCCGCCCCGTTCATAAGATTGGGCTGGGCGACACAACTCCAGGCGAATCGCACCCGTGTCGGTGTCGGCACATCGCGAGCCGAAAGCACCACCGAGTTACCATGAATGACCGCCTTGGCGAGATAAAATTTGCCGCGTCTGGCAGCCAGAAAAAACCAGTTCAGTGGTTGGCCGTTCCGAGATGCCAAGCCGCCATTCGTATGCGCAAAATGAATGGTCACCTTCGAACCACGGCATTGGGCGGATGCAAATTGCGGTCCTGAAAAGGCGGTTGCTTTCCGACCATACACCTTGGCCAGCGCCAGCAATGCGATGCGATGGCCCACCGCAGCCTTATTCGCCGGGTGAATATTTTTAATATCGCCAATATCCATCGTGGAAATAATCCCGCAATTCGGCAATGTCTTTGCCGCCCGTTCTTCCGCCTGCCAGATCAGCGGCTCAAATGGCGCATCGGATCCGTTGGGACCACACCAGGCGGCGGCATAATTAAACGGCGCGATCTGTACAATATAGAATGGAAAATTCCCCTGATCCCACAGCTTTCTCCAGCCCAGGATAAGTGCCCGCAATTTCGCATCATAATGCCGGTCAAAGGCCAGCACGTTATTTTCACCCTGATACCACACGGCACCGCGGATTGTATAGGGAATCAGCGGCGCGATCATGCCGTTGAAAAGCGTCGTGGGGTTCTGATGGGGATCTGGCAGCCATTTGCTTTGAAAATGGTACTTAAAACCGTGCGGCGAATTGACCAGCCCTGCCGCGTTTGCCGGTGCCGCGCCACCCCCCAGCGCCGAATCGCGGGCCATTGCTTTTTTCAGCCATCGCTTTTCCCGGCCCAACTGGCTCGACAGTTCATAACCCTGAGCCGGAATCCAAGCCTCTATGCTGGTACCGCCCCAGTCCGCTTCGATCATTCCGATTGGCTCGTGCAACCGATGGCGCAACTCATCACAGAATAAATAGCCAACCGCCGAAACACCCGCCGTCGTTTCCGGTGTGCATACCTGCCATTTTGCCGGCGCCGTTTCATGTGCGCGACCCGCGAACATGCTGGGCACCATTGGTACATGATAAAAACGCACAGTCGGATGATGGGCTGCCGCCAGCGCGGTCGCCAGATTCGTTCGGTGAAACCACCCGGCCATCGGATACTGCATATTCGACTGGCCCGACACCAGCCATACCTCGCCTACCAGCACATTTTTAAGTTCCACCCGATTGGCACCATCAAAAATAACCATCGTTCGCGGCTTCGTGCTGATCGCCAACCGGTGAAGATGCACCATCCATTCCCCTGTTCCGCGGGCCGCCTTTCCCAGCAGACGCTGGCCCGCAAATCGAACGTTCACAACATCGCCTGGCTTGGCCCACCCCCAAATTGCATCGCGCATGCCCTGCTGCAGAACCATATTATCCGTGAACATCGTGGACACCCGCAACTGCGCCGATGCACCCGGCAGTGCCCCAATCCGGGCCGGCAACCGCCCCCACACTGGCCGCCCCGCGCTTATGCCAACCGCCATGAACATCACACATATCAACCAGTTCAAACAATATCGCTTCATACAAACTCCTGGCCGCCTGAAAACCGGACAATCACCAGCGCTCAAACGCGCTCGCCCACGGTCCGCCAGTTCGCATGGAACACGCCGATCCCCGCGGATATTCATTCCAATGAACGTTTCGTCGCCAGCGCAACAGCCGCTTTCAAGTACTCTCTCATGTTATCATGTTGTCCCCCGGTCTGACCATTCGGTTTCTTTGCGCGCCAGATTGATCGGTTCCCCGCCCTTGAATCGGCCATCCGACCGTCACGCATTGGTGCCGATGACGTTTCATGGTAAAACTTCATTCGCCGGCCATACAGCGGCCGGGTAAAACATGGTTCATCAGCACAGGACGGAATCACAATGGCATTGGAAAATAGCTCTATCACCGCGCCTAAGGGATTTCTTGCAGGCGCTGTCGCCTGCGGCATCAAGGCTTCCGGAAAACCCGACCTGGCGATTCTGGCTTCACGGGTGCCAGCCGCCGGAGCAGCGGTCTTCACCACCAACAAAGTCGTCGGCGCGCCGGTGCTGGTGGGCCGCGAACAAATCAAGGCAGGTCGACTCGGAGCCTGCATCATTAACAGCGGTTGCGCCAATGTCTGCACCGGCAAACGCGGCATCAAAGATGCTCGCGACATGTGCGAGATTGCCTCCAACGCATTGGCCCGCACTGGCATCGTTCATCCCGCGGCGGATATTCTGCCCTTCAGCACGGGGGTCATCGGCCATTATCTCCCCATGCAAAAAATTCGCGACGGGGCTTCCAAACTTATCGCCTCATTTGGCGATTCCCCGGCCCATGGCCACGCCTTTGCCCATGGAATTCTCACCACCGATCTGGTACCAAAATCGGCTGTTTTCAGACTCAAGCTTTCCGGCAAAACCGTCACGATCGCCGGCTGCTGCAAAGGATCAGGCATGATCGCCCCCAATATGGCGACCATGCTGGCTTTCGTCGCCACCGATGCAAATATCCCGCCGGGTCTGCTCCGGCGACTTCTGCGCACCGTTACCGCAGAAACCTTTAATTGCGTCACCGTCGATCAACATACCAGCACCAGCGATACCTTTGCATGTATCGCCAACGGCCTGGCCGAAAATATCTCTATCAGGGCCAATTCCCAGAATCTTAAGGCATTCCTGCGCGGGCTTTTAACCGTGTGCGATTCGCTTTCCCGGCAAATCGCCCGCGATGGCGAAGGTGCCACCAAACTCGTGACCGTTCGCGTCACCGGTGCCGCAAACGCGGCTGATGCTCATCGTGCCGCCATGGCCATCGCCAACAGCCCGCTGGCAAAAACCGCCATCCATGGCGGCGATCCCAATTGGGGCAGATTTGTCAGCGCCGCCGGCTACAGCGGTGCCGCACTTAATCCTGACCGCGCCAGTTGTCGTGTTGCGGGCATCCCCGTGTTCCGCAACGGTAAGCCGGCGGTTAAAAGTCTTGCCGCTGTTGAAGCCCGCATGAAACTCCCGGAAATTGATATTCTGGTGGACCTGGGCACTGGGAAAAGTGGTAAGGCTCGCGTCTATACCTGCGATCTTTCACGCCAATACATCACGATTAACGCGGATTACCACACCTGATCGCAAATTCTGAGGCCTGTTGCGGCGAGCCGCCGATTGCATGCAGCCTTGTTTCAGTTACGAACAATCCGCATGACATGCAGCGTTTTGCCCGGCATATCCACCGGCAACACACCGCGGACGCGAACCATCCGCGAATTTTGTGAAGGCTTCGTTCCAGACGATGTGATATAAGATTCCACGCGCCACACACCATCGCCCAGCGCCGAAAGATCCACCTGCACTCGCCTTTCGCGCGGCCGATCATTGAGGATAGCCACCACCACCGCGCGGCTGGCAATATCCACCGCCGCCAGTGAATCGGCGCTGGAAGATGCAATAAATCGGCAGCCAGGCCTGAAAAAGCGACTGAAACCGGCCATCACATGGTATTTATCATTCACGACAAAATCGGTGGCTTTTCCGTTCAGTTCATTGGCCAAAAAGCCCCATCCGCCCACACCATCCACCGCCTGCCAGTAAACCCATGCGGCGGGACGCAGGTCGCGCATATCCTCGACTATACGCCGCGCCA
>JAJZOA010000209.1 GCA_021852225.1 Planctomycetota bacterium | reverse complement strand
CGCCCTTGGCGAGGTTAAAAAGCCGGAAACCATTAATTACCGTACTTATCGCCCGGAACGGGATGGTCTGTTTTGCGAACGCATCTTCGGTCCGGAACGGGACTGGGAATGCGCCTGTGGCAAGTACAAAGGCACCAAATACAAGGGCGTTATCTGTGATCGTTGCGGGGTGAAAGTTACACACAGCCGCGTACGTCGTAAGCGCATGGGTCATATTACCCTGGCTGCGCCCGTCGTGCATATCTGGTTTTTCAAGGCCATGCCCAGTCGGCTGGGCAACCTGATTGATATGAAAACCAGCGACTTGGAAAAAGTCATTTACTATCAGGATTACTGTGTAACCAATCCCGGCAATACACCGCTGAAGCGCAAGCAGCTTCTCTCGGAAGATGAATACCGCGAAGCCCGCGAAAAATACAAGGAAGATTTTGAATGTAAAATGGGTGCCGATGCCGTCCATGCGCTGTTGGCCGCGATGGATCTGACGGAGGTCTCCGCCAAAATCCGCCTGGATATTGAGAACACCAACAGCAAGCAGAAAATCAAGGATCTGACCAAGCGGTTGAAAATTGTCGAGGCCATCCGCAAGTCGGAAAACAAGGCCGACTGGATGATTTATGAAGTCATTCCGGTGATTCCGCCGGATCTGCGCCCCCTGGTGCTGCTGGAATCTGGCAATTTTGCCACCAGCGATCTCAACGATTTGTATCGGCGAATCATCAACCGTAACAACCGGCTCAAAAAGCTCTGCGATCTCAACGCTCCGGAAGTGATTATTCGCAATGAAAAGCGGATGCTGCAGCAGGCTGTGGATTCGCTTTTTGATAATGGCCGGTGTCGCCGTCCCGTGCTTGGCTCATCCAATCGTCCGCTCAAGTCGCTCACAGACATGATCAAGGGCAAACAGGGGCGTTTCCGCGAAAATCTGCTGGGCAAGCGGGTGGATTATTCCGCCCGTTCGGTCATTGTGGTCGGTCCGGAACTCAAGATTCACCAGTGCGGCATGCCTAAAAAAATCGCCCTGGAATTGTTCCAGCCGTTTATCATTCGGAAGCTCAAGGAATATGGGCTGGCCGACACGATCAAATCGGCCAAAAAGATGATTGAACGCCGGGATCAGGAAATCTGGGACATTCTGGAAGAGGTAATCAAAGGCCATCCGGTGATGCTCAACCGGGCTCCCACCCTCCACCGCATGGGCATTCAGGCGTTTGAACCGGTTTTGATTGAAGGCAACGCCATTAAAATTCATCCGCTGGTGTGCAAAGGCTTCAATGCCGATTTCGACGGCGACCAGATGGCGGTGCATCTGCCATTGTCCATTGAAGCGCAGGCGGAGGCGCACCTGCTGATGCTGGCAACGCATAATATTTTCTCGCCCGCCAACGGTTCTCCGATCATCGGGCCGTCGCAGGATATCGTTCTGGGAATTTACTACATCACCACCATGCGCCGGGGCGAAGCGGGTGAACGGCCGGAAGGTCGCGAGTTGGCTTTCCGCGATTTTCATGAAGCATGGCTGGCCTTTGATGATCGCAAAATCGGCATGCACACGCCCATTCGTGTGCGCATCAACCGTGACACGGTCGTGAGCGCTCAAGGCAAGGGGGCCGAACCGGTACCGGCCAATCGGTCTATTATCACCACCGTAGGTCGCTGTCTGTTTAACGACATTCTTCCCGCGAAGATGCCGTTTTACAATTACGCGCTTTCCAGCAAGGGCGGCAGCCGCGTCATTGCAGATTGTTACCGCATCCTGGGGCGGCCGGCCACCATCAATCTGCTTGATGATATGAAGGAACTTGGGTTCAAGCGGTCCACGCTGGCAGGCCTGAGCTTCGGCATCACCGATTTGCGCATTCCTGGTCGCAAGGGACAGATTATTGAAGAATCCCAGAAGAAGGCCGATCGGGTGGAAAAGAACTTGAACCTCGGTGCCATCACCGAGCGCGAACGCTATAACCAGCTTCTGGACATCTGGGCCCATGCCCGTGAAGAAGTAACCAAGGATATGATGCAGGAATTGGAGCACGATACACGCGATGCGAAAAACACGCTGTTGCCGCCGAATGATTCACGCGGCAAACCGTATCTCAACCCGATTTTCCTGATGGCTGATTCCGGTGCCCGCGGTAACGTGGATAACTTCCGGCAATTGGCGGGTATGCGGGGTCTGATGAGTCGGCCATCGGGCGAAATCATGGAGACCCCGATCCGCACCAATTTCCGTGAAGGCCTCTCAGTGCTGGAATATTTCACTTCCACCCACGGTGCCCGCAAAGGTCTGGCGGATACCGCGTTAAAAACGGCGGACTCGGGCTATCTCACACGCAAACTCGCCGACGTGGCCCAGAATGTGATTGTCAGCCAGCACGACTGCGGTACGCAGAATGGCATCAAAAAGAGTGCCATCTACAAGGGGGATCAGGTCGATGTGGCCCTGCGGGAAATCATTGTCGGTCGCTGCGCCGCTGATTCCCTGGTCAACCCCATCACGGATGAAGTCATCGTGAAGGAAGGCCAGATCATTACCGATGCGGTAGCCCGGAAAATTGAAGACCTCAATATGGAAACCGTCCGGGTGCGCAGCCCGCTCACCTGCGAGGCCTCCACGGGCGTGTGCGCGTGCTGCTACGGCGTGGATCTCTCCACCAATGCCCTGGTTGAAGAAGGCATGGCGGTGGGCATCATTGCGGCCCAGTCCATCGGAGAACCGGGCACCCAGCTTACCATGCGTACATTCCACACCGGTGGTTCCGCTACGCGTATTTTGGAGAAAAACGATGTGCGTGCGGGGGTCGCGGGTGTCGTCGAATATCGCGACCTTAACGCGGTGGAGTCACGTGATGCCGAAGGCAACAAGCACACCATGGTCCTGAAACGCAATGGCGAAATCTTGCTCAAAGATGCCAAAGGCCGTGAACTGGAAAAGTATAAAATTCCCTATGGAGCCACCCTGCACGTCAAGGATGGGGAAAGCGTTCGCGCCGGTCAGCAGCTTTGCAACTGGGACCAGCACCGGACTCCTATTCTGGCGGAAAAGGCGGGTGTCATTAAATTTGAAGATATTCAGGAAGGCGAGACCGCCAGGGTCGAAAGCGAAGGCAAAGGTGGTAGCAATCGCCTGGTCATCGTGGAACACCGTGGCGAACGCCATCCGCGTATCGTGATTGAAGACCCGGATGACGGCAAGATCCTGGACTTCCACTATCTGCCGGCCAAGGCTCGCATCGACGTGGATGCCGGTCAAAAGGTGCAGCCAGGTACATTGCTGGCCCGGCAGCCGCGGGAAATCAAGGGTACTTCCGACATTACCTCAGGTTTGCCGCGGGTAACGGAAATATTTGAGGCTCGCAAACCGCGGGATCCGGCGATCATGGCGGAAATTTCCGGCACGGTGGAACTGCGCAACGACAAACGACGCGGCAAGATGACCATCATCATCCGGGGCAGCGGCGATGTGGAAAAAGATCATCACGTGCCGCAGGATCGACAGTTGCGCGTGCATACCGGCGATGTGGTGGAAGCCGGCGATCCTTTGATCGACGGTCCCATGGTGCCGCATGATATCCTGCGTATTAAGGGTGAGGATGCCCTGCAGGAATATCTTCTCGCGGAAGTGCAAAATGTTTATCGCACGCAAAATCAGCGGATCAGCGACAAGCACATCGAAGTGATTGTTTCCCAAATGCTGCACAAAGTTAAAGTCGAACATCCAGGTGACACGAATTTTCTGCCGGGTGAGGTGCTCGATAAGTTCCGTTTCCGCCGTGGAAATGAAGCCGTGGTCAAGCTCCATCGCGTGGAAGATTCCGGCGACAGCGAAGTCGCAGTGGGAACGCTGCTTACCCGTGAGCAGGTCAAAGAAGTCGTCGCCACTGTGGAGAGCAAAGGGGGCAAGCCGCCCAAAACCCGCAAAGCCCGGCCGGCCAATGCTAAGACCCTGCTTTTGGGTATTACCAAGGCCAGTTTGCAAAGTGATTCGTTTGTATCTGCGGCCAGCTTCCAGGAGACGACCAAGGTGCTTACCGAGGCTGCTTTGGCCGGTCGGGAAGATACATTGCAGGGCCTGAAGGAAAATGTCATTCTAGGACATCTGATTCCTGCTGGTACGGCTTTCAGACAGTATCAAAATCTGCAGATTACCCACCTCGGCGAGCCGGTGCCGGAGGCAGATATGGAAATTCCTATTATCAATCGTCTGCCGCTGGCGGAAGCGATGCGCGTCACCGCTGGTGCCGTGGCAGTCGCTGAATCCGGGGCGACTGAACCCGCCGCCACCGGGACTCCAGCAGAGAAGGCTGAGTCGCCCAAGGAAACGGCCAGCGCTTGATGCGGTAAATTTGCACGCCTGAAATCTCCGGGCCGATGTTGTTTTGCAACATCGGCCTTTTTTTTATCTCGCCATGCGCTGGCATTGCAAGTGAATGCCTTAGACGGCGCTATGGACTCGCTGTTTCACACTTTGCCTGGAATGATCTTTGGTGGCAGTAGGGGAGCGGGCATCTGCCCGCCATGGGTACTCGGGTGTTCCCACCCGCATCATCGTAGCCGGCTGTTCTTCCCTCTAACCGTGACGAACATTAGCGATGCGCTCGATCATGGATTGGACCGGCTGTCAACCAAAGCGTTGTGGCGAATAAAAACGGCCCTCCGCTTGACCCATTTCCCAAGATCGCTGATCGCTGAAAGCTTCGATCCCTGTTGAGGCATGGATGCCGAAATCCCGATGCGACAGGAGTCGCCAATCGGGACTGATCGCTGATCGCTGACCGCTTCCCCCCAGGGTCTTTTAGTTTTCCGGAATTCCGACCAATTTGAGGGCCTTGTGCACCTTGACGGAGTGATGGCGGAGCACGGCGGCAATATTCTGCCATCCGTCCAGTCGCAGGAGATTCAGGACGGAATTGCGAATGCCGGCTAACACCTGTGGAGCCGATCCCTTGCGGACGCGACACGCATCCTCGCCCATGGTTACGTCACGCACGTAATGCAAGCGATTCTCAATTCCCCAGTGTCCACGATTGAGGCGTAGAAATATCTCTGGCTTGTGAACATTGTGATCCAGGCTGCTTATTAGATACGCGGTCTCCATGGTCTGTGACTTCGGTGTGCGGTTCCATACTTCCCGTTGTACCCGGCACACAGTCTTGAGTCCCGGCCATTGTTTCCATCCCGCCAATTCGCCGCTGGTCTGGATTGTGCGTTTCTCAATACGCGAGCCGTGCTTGTCTACATCTTCATGGACAAAAAGGGGGCGCGGGGTGAGCGGAATACATCTTCTATTTCCGCCAGCAGCTTGGGCTGGTTTTCCTTCACCGCCAGAAGATAGTCTCCGCCAGGCTCCGTGATCTTCGCACAGAGCTTTCGCTGCGCAAACAAGGCGTCCCCCGTTACGACTCTACCCTTTAATACCAAGCCCATCAGCACTTCCGATGCGGCGGTAATTTCGCCGCCATCTTCCTTGTTGGCCCCGGCGGAGACCTGCTTGAGTACCAGTCCAACTCCCGCCATGAAAGCTGATAGCAGATGTACACCGGGAACCTCGTGCCCCTGACTACCACGCAAGGTTTTACCATCGACGCTGATCGCCTCCAGTTCTCCGCACGGTTCAAGCGACACCCGGCACAAATGGGTCCAGCCTGACAACGCCTTTTCATAAGCCGTTAAATCCATCCT
>JAJZOA010000354.1 GCA_021852225.1 Planctomycetota bacterium | reverse complement strand
CCGGGCGGTTTTGCCGACCATAATCCCCCGCGCCGCGCGCCGGCGGGATGGCATCCTCATTTCCCCACCCGGCCGCTTTAACACCTGTGCCTGATTACATGAAATTTGCATGTCAATATCTCCATTTAGGTTGCGTCAATGGATATCCGCGACCGATCGCGAAGGTCAGGGCACGCCGGCCGATACCGGTCCGCCGGCTGCGCGACGCGAAAGCCGGAGGTGGCCCGCCTTGCGCCCGGACCGTTGCAGCAGAACGGCCATTCCGCGCTCCAGTGTTTCCATGCGCGCCAGGAACTGCCGCAGCGCCGTTTCCAGACTTGAAAGCCGCCGGGCATGATCATGCTGCGTCACCTTGAGTGTGATGACAAAGCCAATCACCGTTACCACGCTGCCCGCAAGCGCCAGACAAAAGCCTCCGATAACAGCCCATTGTGTCAGTGCATCGGTCAGCACATCCACCGCGGTCGGACTGGTCAATGCGGAAAAAGAAACCATCGGGATGCTCCTTTGCGTTGCGTCTTAAACCACTGAAAACAGACGCCCCTCTCCGAACCGGCCGCGAATTCATCGCAGTATGAAAGTCGGGCCGGTCCGGATTCGGGTGTCAGAGAGATATGCCTTAGCTTAACGTGCCGCCGCGGGCCGCCAGGGAAACAAATCCGCTGCGCAGATTTCCACTGTTGGGAACAGTCAGCGGGGCATTCCGCGCCACCTTGCCATCCACGCGGTAAATGATCCGGTATGCGGTTTCCGCACTGTCAAAATACAGGTGCATGGACATGGCGGTTTCAATCCCGCCACCCGCCTTCGTGGAAACAAAATATTGGTTCAGGTCCGCCAGAATGACATCACCTGGATTCCCCACCGGATAACAATGGTAGCTGTACACCACGGGCAGACCGAATAGCCGTCCCTGTGGCGACTGCTGAATGGTGCCGGCGGCAAAATACAGATTCCGTCCCGCACCATCCTTCAACTGTTCAAACTGCGATTCGGCATCCGGATGCGCGATCCACACCACGCCGGAAAGGTCACCGGGACGGGGGGTCCATAGATGGCTTTTCATATTCACCAGATTGCTGTAGCTGATGGTGAAGTTCGCCTGCCCCGCGTCCGCGGCCGCGGTTACCAGCGCCGGCGAATTCAATATCCCCTGTGGCTGCGCCGCGCCGGTGCCGGTAAGCATGGCCTGATTCAAATCCCAGGCCAGCGCGATGCCGCCTTCATCCAGAATGAAATTGGAAAGCGCCACATTGTTGTCGGCCAGCAACTCGTCGGTTACCGGCAGCAGGGCGCCCCAGCGGTTAAGCGTCATTTGCACGCGGTTGTAGACGGGCTTCTGGGCGCCAATGGAAACGCCATCCGCATTCAGCCACGCGCCCAGCGACCCGCCTGAAGCGGCGGTGATGCCAAGTTCCGTAATGCTGCGAACCGGAATATAAAGTGAATTGCCCATGCTGATCGGATATTTGCGGGCCTTGTCAAACAGCACCGACTCGGCCAGCACATCCCGGTACAACTGATTGGCATATTCGGTTGGCACCAGCGCTCCGCCATCCGCCTGCGTGGTTTCATCCATGCCATCGGCCTTGGTCATCATGCGTTTAATGCGTTCATCAGTGGATTTGTGCGTGAAATGGCGACGAACCGCCTGGGCGAATTCTCCAAGATTCCTAAAACCGCCCGTAGGGTCAAGATCCGCACGGTCCGGGCCTATCACCAGTGTCGGCCGAATCCCCTTTAAACCGCGGGAAACCTGCTCAATGACCTGCCCGGTGATGCGCTGCGCTGCAGTTTCCAACTGCTCGTTCATCGCCTTGTGCATCACGCCCAGAGCCTCTTCAAGGTCCGCCGGAACAGCGGCTATTGCCTCGGCGGTGCCGCTGCCAATCAGCGGTTTGGCCTGATCATCCGGAAGTTCAACCACTGCATCCTTTTTTTGGCCAAGATATTCGCGCGTAAATTTTATTTTCATTTGAAATCCTTATAACTGCTTGTCCAATGACCTGTCGCAACCCGGCAGAATCATGCCGCACGCCGGGGTCCATCTTCGCCACCGGTCGAAAAGCATCTGATGCCTGTACATATTCATAGCGATCGGCCCCGGGCGATAACCGCCCGCGCAATAAAATTTGAAATGAACGACACCCGCGCCCAGCGGCGCGCGCTGGCTGCATGTCGCGCCTGTGGCTCGAAAGCAGCTGCGCGCCAGCCGTGGAATTCACGGCAAAAGTGTTAAAAAATGCCCCAACCGCTGGAATCTCAACTCTCTTGATCCACTGGTCCCGCCGGGAAAAGTCATCCTCTTGCCCGTCGGTTAAATCATCGATTGACCGTCCGCCATCGCGTTCTGTTTCAGTCTTTGGCGGCGGGAGATAATTGCATCATGCGGTAGACCATAAATCCGCCCAGCCCCAGCATCGCCGCACTAACCGGCAGGCACAGCAGCATCACTTCCGCCAGCCATTGAATATTCCGCCAGTCGCGACCCGAATGGTGCCGCGGCACCAGCGGCACCGCCGCGCCAGCCAGCACCAGCAGTGACCATATTCCTATCAGCAAAAGCATTCCACCAATGCCGAGCATGATGGGTATGGCGAATTTGTACCAGTCCGGCGGGCCGGTTTTTTTTCGGAATCCGGTCAGTTGAGGTGGCCGCGCGGCAACACGCGAATCGGTGGGGGCGGCCGAACCCATCGCCGCCATCGCCGCCAGGGATGAACCGGCATCTTCCTCTGGCGGAGGTTCATCCGTCACTTCAATCAGTTTGGCTTCCGGAAGTTCGGCGAACTCCGGGCGCTTGCGAACCGGTCGCACTTGCGCAGATTCAGTATTTCCGCCACCGACGGCCGAACCCGCGGCCGATCCACCCATTGTACTCGACGAAGGCAGAGTCGACGTCTCCTCCTGATTTCCCCTGGCCAGCATTGCCGCAAAGCCAGTGGCGCTGCCTGTTGAATTTTCACGCGATTCACTGTCTTTTTTTTCCGGCGGAACTCCCATGGAATGCAGCGCCGCCAAGGCATCGGTCGGCGGTTTGCCGTTGTTCTTGTTTTGAGAGATATCGTCCGGACCGGCCATAGCGGCTCCTGATAAATAACGGCGACAAAATCGGATACGCAAACAATGCCCGTCAGCGCTACCCTGTGCCCCTTTAGTTTAATCCGCAGGCTCCCCGGCGGCAAATTTTCGGCACGCCCAATCCCATTCATACGCCTCTGATCAATTTGGACAGCCTTCGTAGCCATTGGCGCTCTGTCGATATTTGCGGTGCGCACACAGGTTTCGCCTTCTCAGGCGGCGTTTTGGCGGCGGCAAGGGCATTTCCCAATGTCCGGTTAAATGCGATGCCAAAAAAATTGGCCGACCTGGCATTGGGTCACCTGACGAACAGGCTACCGGTGAGTTCACCCCATTTTTGTCGCGCTGCTGAAACAACACCTACATACGGAACGGTTTTCAGCATTCCGTTGCCGTTTAGCGGCGTATGCCCGCCGCGCGATGCGCCCACGAAACCTGTTACTTCACGGATGACACAGTGCGGCTGTGTCGCAACCAATCCTGGCGCGAATATACTCGGTAACATCGCGGATGCGGGTATCTGTTGTCACAATCGCCAGTTGGTACATGACCTTTATCCGTTTAATCCCTGTCATTCATGGTTCGGTCGGTGATTGATAATCAAACCCCAACTGAGACTACACCGATTTGCCGCCGCAACAGATTCAGACTCTAAAGTACACACGACGAGCACGCGAAGCGGCCGGCTTTTCATCAGGCCAGACATCGGGTGGTCGGTCCAGTCCGCAAATCAGGTTTGACCGATCGCCAGAAAGAATTCAGTTTTTCGCGGTCACGGCCCGCTGGCGGATATCGCCGCCAATATCGTCATGGATAAAAAACTGAAAATTAATTCATAAATGGTTTACGATTCGTCCGATAAAGCATATAACGTTAGTGTTTTCGTAATCGGGCTTCCGCCCGAAGAAAGATCGTGATGTAGCGATTTTTCAAATTATTCGAGTCCTCTTTCAAGGAGAAGTACCATGGCAAAAGGAAACAACGCACGCAAGAAGGAAGTCAAAAAGCCGAAAAAAGCCGCCGGCAAGAAAAAATAATTGACTCCATTCCGATACATTAACCGCCGGTGGCAGATGGAATTTTCCATCCTGTGCATTGAAAACAGCGTGGTTAAACTGGAATGACTCTCCTTTCAGGAGCCTGCCTCACAATATGTGCGGCAGGCTCTTTTTGCATTGATCAACCTCCGCCGAATCCCAGGACGAAACATCCGCACTTCCAGTTGCGCATCGACCCGCGTGCGTTGCACATGGGCTTTTTTATCTTTGAATATGGATGATAATTCATCCGTTCATCGAATATGATTCGTTATGCATCGGCCACGGTTCATTGTTTTCAGTCTTCCGGTACGGCGGCCTTGTACTGACTGGCAATTTTTATCTGCAATGCGGGCGGAACCGCATCATAATGCGAAAATTCCATTACAAAACTTCCCTGTCCGCCCGTCGCACTCCGTAACTGACTGTCGTATTGCGTCAGCTCGGCCAGCGGCGCAGTGGCGCGAATGACCGCCAGCCCGCCGGGCAGTAAATCAGTGCCGTTAATCCGGCCACGCCGGCCGTTCAAATCACCGGTCGTCGAACCCAGATGCGATTCGGGCACGACCACTTCCAGTGAAACCAATGGCTCAAGCAGTACCGGCCTGGCCTTCAGCAATGCGTCATGAAACGCCATCTTGCCCGCTATCCGGAACGCAATGTCCTTGGAATCCACCGGATGGCTTTTGCCATCGTACACAATCACGCGCACATCCTGCACCGGATAACCGGCCAGCGGCCCGCGTTCAATTGCGTCGTGCACGCCTTTTTCCACAGACGCAATGTACTGCACCGGAATAGTGCCCCCGAATATATCATTCACAAATTCAAAACCATTGCCACGCTCCAGCGGTTCCACCCGCAGGTACACTTCGCCAAACTGCCCCGCGCCGCCCGACTGCTTCTTATGCCGGTAATGCCCTTCCGCTCGGGTCGCTATGCTTTCGCGATACGCGATCCGCGGCGGAGCCGCAGAAACATCCAGGTTAAAGCGATTTTTCATTTTTTCCAGCATCACCCGTAAATGCAGATCGCCCAGTCCATGAATCACCAGTTCGTGCGTCTGCGGATCGTGCGACGCCCGAAACGTCGGATCATCTTCCATTAATTTTGAAAGCGCAGCCGAAATTTTTACCTCATCGCCACGGGATTTCGGCGTTACCGCCACTGAAAACATCGGCGTTGGATATCGCGGCAGCACCGGCCGCAGGTTGTTCGCCGCGCCCGGCGCATGAACCACCGCGTCCACATGCAGGTCATCCAGCTTGGCCACCGCCACAATATCGCCGGCGTACGCCACCGATGCCTCCGGATGCTCTCTTCCCTCCACTTTCAGCACATGGCCCGCCTTGTGGGTGCGTTTTTCCGCCCCATACACAAACGCGGTGGAAGCCTCCAGTTTCCCCTGAATGATGCGCATCATGCATAGCTTTCCCACATACGGGTCGCTGGTCACTTTGAACACATGCGCCAGCAGCGGAGCGTCCGGGTCCGCCGGAAATTCCACCAGCCCCCCCGCTTCCGCCGTTGCCTTTCCTTCACCCATATGCAACCGCTTCGCCCGGCCACTGACCGGTGAAGGTAAATCTTCCACCACAATATGCAACAGGTCGTCGAT
>JAJZOA010000037.1 GCA_021852225.1 Planctomycetota bacterium | reverse complement strand
GAGAATGCCATTTCAAATACCGGCGGCATTGCAATTGATAACGGTGGTGCTGTTAATATTTACAGCGGATTGATCAATACCCCGTCGGCGGATGTCAATATCAGCACCATGTCCGGAAGCGCGGCGACACTGGCAGTCTATGGTTCCAGTTCAATAATTGACGCCAATGTCGTGCGTGTGGGCGGGTACAATGGCGGAACCGCTCTTTTTACCCAGCAGGCCGGCACCGTCGACACGCAGACATGGTTTGTTGTGGGGCAATCCGCAAATGCGGCGGGAATTGTGGACTTAAATGGCGGCACTCTGAACGTTCGCACCGCGGGGGGCACCGCGGGTGACCTTGAGCTGGGCGTTTTTAACGCCTCGTCGGGCGAGTTGAACATATCCGGCACGAGTTCTGTGCGGTTATGGAATGGATCTGACCTTGTGCTTGGTTCCAGAGGCACCTCCGGCAATGGAACTGTCAATCAGTATGGGGGTACCGTATCGTTCTTCTCCGACAACGGGCGGACCCCCGGCGGGGTCGGAGTTGTCGTTCTTGGAAGAAATGGTTCCACGGGAATTTACTCGTACAACCTCAATGGTGGTATTCTAAATGCCAACGCTTTGGTCAGTTCCAGCGGAACGTCGAATCTGAATTTCAACGGCGGGACGCTGTCGGCCCTGGCGGACAACAATGCATTTATCAGCGGCCTGACCAATGTTACGCTACAGTCACAGGGTGGAACGATTGACACCGGTGGACACGAGATTGGCATAAGCCAGAAAATCAGCGGAACCGGGCTGTTGACGTTTACCGGCGGCGGAATCATTACATTAAATGCCGCCAGCACATACACTGGCGGCACCAGCGTGGACGGCGTTACGCTGGTTCTGAACAGCGTGAACGGATCGGCGGTCGGCACCGGCAGCTTGACGATTTCGGCGGGCGGAAGCCTGGCCGGCAACGGCATTCTGACAGGCCCGGTTTCAACCTTAAGTTCCGGCACAGGTTTGGCACATAACGGCGAACTGGCGCCGGGGGCCGGAGGGCTGGTGATTCGCAACAACCTTACTCTGGCGGACAACGCCCTTCTGGCCTATGGGGCCGGCGGTGGTTCAGCCGTACTTATCAGTGTGGCGGGATCCGACGGCAACAACGGTAATGTGACACTCGGCCGGAACGTGGCCGTGTCCATGAGCGAACCGCTGGCCTCGGGCGTTTATCGTCTGATTTCGTATACCGGCAATCTTGAAAGCCCATCCGGCAATATTGACACATGGACACTTATTGATTCTTCTATCGGCAATACGCCTTACGCGTTTTCCACAACACAGAATCCCGGATATGTGGACCTTCTGGTGGGAACCGCAACTGTTCCAGAGCCGGCCGCGCTGGCAATTCTTCTGATCCCGCTGGGGGCTTTTGCCCTGTGGCCCACCGGACGAAGACCGGCACGATAAACCTTGCGCCGCCAGACCGGAAGAAACCGGCCGCGGAGGTTGTTTTCACAGGAATCAGCCGTCATTACGTTCGCAGGGTATCCAGCATGACAATGGCCAGGGGGCCGAACAGAATGACCGGTGCCGCGGCACCGGCGAACGGCGACAGGCCCGAACCGGCCAACTGATACATGACAAAAGTCGTGACAAAGCAGACTCCCGACGCCATGCTGCACAAAAACATATTCTTCACCAGTGCGCCGGGTTCCCGCGTAAGCAGAAACGGAATACCAATCAGCAGCATGACCATGTTCATGATCAACTGCGAAATACGTGTGTACATTATTTTTTCCAGGGCCACGCGTGTGGAGGGTGGCGAAAATATTATCATCCGGTTGATCTGCGCGGTGGAAAGATAATCGACGGCTTTTTTTTCGAACATCAGCTTAAGCTGTTCCGGATTCAGCGGCGTGTAGTAAATCATCTGTTTCACAAGCTGGGGATGGCGCCGCGGATCACCAGCCTTGCGGTCGTTGATCTGCAATACATCACTCATCAGCCAGCCGCCGCGCATGGGGCCTTCACCCGCGTCCGCCTCCCAAACGGCTTTTTTAGCCAGAATCCGGGCGGTGGGCACGCCCGCGGCGGTGCGTTCAATGATGCGGACATTTCGCAGCGTTTTTGTGGCCGGGTCGTAGCTGGTGGCCAGTACAAGGGAATGATCCGATTCCGGGATAAAATAGATCGGCTCGTTCTGAACAAATGCCGCGGTCACCTGGCCATGCTTGCGCAGAAGCTGGTTGATGTTACCGGGCATTAGCACTTCCTGATCCAGAACGACCAGCAGCGTAAAGCCGATGGCGCAAAGAATAACCGGGGCGGCAATGCGATACAGCGATACTCCACTGGCCAGCAGAGCCGTAAGTTCCCGGTGACGGGTCATGCGGATCATGGTAAAGCCCGCGGCCAGCAGGGGAATAACGCCGGACATCATTTGGAAGATGACCAGCGTGCGATACATGTAAAAACTGATAATTTCCCCGAGAAGTCCTGCCGCGGCTGAAAACAGTCCGGTATGAATATAGGTCGCGCCGCGCGTGAACAGATCAAAATTGACGATAATGTCCAGCAGAATATACATACCAACCAGCACGCTTAGCGCCAGCAGATAATTAATCAAAAAGCTCCAGATGATGTAGCGGTCAATGCGTTTCATTCGGAGTCGGACCTTTATAAAAGCCGCGGCTGGCCGCAATGCGGCGAGCAATTAAGGCAACCTATCGCTTAAGAAGCCGCCGGTAAACCCAGATATTCAGCAAAAGAATAATTCCGTTCCCAGCCCAGATCAGCATCAGACCGGGCATTGGGGACCCGTCCGTCCGCGTCACCAGTTCGCGGCCGGTGTTAATCAGCAGCACCAGAACCATCGCAGGCACAAAGCCGACCACAAAAACCGCCAGAGGATTTCGGCCCTGAAGCACAATGCCCAGGGCGGCACCAAGAATCACCAGGACCACACAGGACAAGGCAAATGACGCACGGCTCTGCATTTCTGAAACAACCTGTCGGCGAAGGTGGTCCTCGCGTTGTGCAATAAGCTTGATAAGTGCCGCGGCTCCGGGCGACACATCCCCCTTATCGGAGGCTGATACCTTGCCGTCGCGAGCTGCCGATGGAATGACAATATTGGCCAGTACCACCGCCGGGGGTGCCGAATGAAAGCGGCGATTCAACTGCGGATTTCGCTGCCGCACATTCCCACTTAGCCGCAACGAGGCAATCAGCGGACTTCGCTGCATGTCATCCGGCAATACCTGTCCGGACAAAGGTGGCGCAGCGGCAAGAGCAAGCTTCACACTTTTGGCCAGATAGACCATACGCACGCCACTGCCCGAACGGACATCGACTTGAACCGACCGACCATGCGCCGCATGAAGCTCCAGCCGCTTGTTTTTATTAAGCATCGCCGCGGGTGCCACTACAGTCACCGAGTCTTTCTGGGCGCCGGCCAGTACAAAGGTCATCGGCGAGTCCGGATGAAATTTCGAAAGATACCAGCGGGCAACGGAAGCAAGTTCCAGAGATAGAACAAGCTGACGGTGCAGCCGCGCTATGGGGGCGAACAAGAGCGGTTTGGTCTGAAGCGCGTTAAGCCGGCGAAAATCCAGAAATTTCGGACGATTCACAAGCATGGAACGAATGACGTAGGGCTTTCCGTCCGGCGGCAGATAACGGATTGTGCCCTGAACCTGGCGAAAACTGTTGGGGTCGAATGCCACTCCCTGGTCCAATTGAACCGCAACTTCAAGCCGCCGCCCCACATGATCAATGATAATGTTCGCAGCACGCGCCAGCACGATGGCATTGGGTTTGCCGTTGGTAAGGGGTGTGGCAGCCAGCCCCTGCAATTGGATAATCTGCCGGACGACACCGGGTGGAGGCTGATCATTTGCGGGAACGGGAATCGGATAGGCGCGGTCGGCGTACACCACCATATTGCCGAATTGAAAAGGTTGTCGCTGGCCGACATTGTGGAGCAGCAGCGAGGCAAGATCTGTTTGCAATGCCTGGGAAGTTTTCTGAAGGAACGCGGGGACCACGTAACCAACCATGCCCAGGTCAATCAACCCGACCACCACGCCAAGCAGCAGCGCCGGAGTGGCCAGAAAGGCAAAACTCGTGCCGCTGGCCCGAGCACCGGTCAACTCATTATCTGTAGCCAGCCGCCAGTAAACAATAACCGCCGCGAAAAGGGCCGCCAGCGGAATCGAATAGGCAAGCATGGCAGGCATCAGGTCGGTCAGGACGTGAAGTAGCTGCAGCAGGCCAAGGCCCTGCTTAGTCAATGGGCGAAATGTACCGCCGAAAGCCAAAATGGTGGTCAGCACGCCGGTGGTCAGAAAAAAGACCCTCAGCAGTTCACGACCGATATACCAATGGAGGGTTTTGATCACCAGTGGATCCTTCATAGCGGCAGGCCGCGCCTGCCGAACCATCTTCCGTCGCCATGGTCGCGGGAATTCCGCCCCGCCCGGCCGCCCCCCGCAACTGGAAACGCGACCGAGCGGTTATATTACTACAATCCTCTGGTAACGTCAGGTTTTGACGCAAGCAACGCCGACGGCGCAAGCGATCTGCCATAATTAACGATAGACCGTATGGTGGGTCGCGACGGGCAAAAGCCGGTATTGAGGTGCCTGCCAGAGCTGACAAATAGCTGCAAGGAATAAGAAATGGCCGCATATCGATGGGAAAACAATGTGCTTGTCATTCAATTGCACGTCAAGGCCCGCGCGCGGCGGTTTTCCTTCGGGCCGGTCCGCGGCGAAGCGATTCAGGTTTGCATTGCCGCCGCACCGGAACAGGGAAAGGCGACCGATGCGCTTCTGCATGCCCTTGCTGACTTTTTTGACGTTCGTCCGCGCGCCATCACGCTGGTTTCCGGTGCCTTTACACCGCGAAAAGTGGTACGGGTGGACAGCCCGAATCATTTGCCGGATTTTGTGAAACATCCCTTAGAAAACGTCCCCGAAAAACATCCCTGACCCGCCCTGGCGATAAAATCCGCTTTAAGCCGGAAGTTCGCGGACTGCCCGGAAACGGTCTGACAATTGACTTGTGGCAGCGTAACGTCTAAATTCACAAAGGCAGTCGCCCCCATCGTCTAGAGGCCTAGGACGGCAGATTCTCAGTCTGCATACACCGGTTCGAATCCGGTTGGGGGTATTTGGATTGTCGGGAAAGCTTTCGCATGCTTTGGCAACATATTGAATATAGCCTTCACTTATAGTGCTGATGTTATTCACTTTCAATTTACTGCTATCACTTGCAACCGATTGGCACGCCTGAATTTACGTCGTTTATGAAAAAAGTATTCTTTAATAAATCTGTGTCCCTCATCGCTCGCTTAAAATCGCCACAGGACCAGTTCAACCTTGAATTCCTTAAGCCCAGACACGCCGCAAGGCCATCGCTTTCTACCGCCATTGTCGATACGTCACCTCACGTGGAACAGACACATCGGCGGCATCGTCATCGTACCCTAACTGTATTTCACCAGTCGGACATATTTCATTGGAATCGCCACCCAGGCAGTACGTTC
Organism: Planctomycetota bacterium; assembly: GCA_021852225.1. Next base: position 214 of record JAJZOA010000037.1, on the reverse strand, counting down.
GCTATAGATCAGAAGCGTCCATCGATGCACCTCTGATATTTGCGAGAGCGCGTTGTTCTGAGACAGCCCGCCCATGCACAACCGATTCTGGAGAACGCCACTGTTCCCTACGTCATAGATGGCGATGGAAACTGTCACATATATGTGGACCAGTCGGCAGATTTGGGTCAAGCAGTTGAGATCATAAAGAATGCCAAGGTTCAGCGGCCTTCGG
>JAJZOA010000047.1 GCA_021852225.1 Planctomycetota bacterium | reverse complement strand
GACAGTCGCGGTTCGTAATACGGACACGCAATACGCGCCGGGTAAGGAGGTATGGATCGGCGGCAAACTGTGGACCTCAGGGGCAATCTATTCGCCCATCCGCAGCGATCTATACCGTGCTTGGGGTGCAAAGCGCTATTACTACGAGTGTTCTCATTGCCACTACGCGCATACCACGCCGGTCACGGAGGGTAAGCGCGGTGAATTCAGGGATTGCAAAGCATGCGGCCGTGTCGGCACCTTTGGCCCGGCTACCTATTGGTTACGACCCCCTGGTTTCGCACACCCCGTATTCAAGAAGGAAGGGACATCTCCGGATGACCAGCCAGTTCCTAGTTACGCAACACGCGCGAAACTGACGATGCCTACGCCGCCGGACGAGGCCAAGTGGGTCAGACTGAACAGCCATATGCGCGCTTACAGCACTAGGCAGCACCTTCTCGTGACCAATCGGGGTCCACGCGAAGAAGGTTATACTTACTGTACCATATGTGGTCTCATTGAACCTACCGCACTGCGAAACGGAATCGTCAGTGCGGACCATCAAAAGCCTTTTCCCGATCAGAATGAGCCGAAGTGCCACGGCGGAGGTGCCACGCGCGGACTGGTGCTCGGCACGGACTTCATTAGCGACGTGCTGCTGATTTCCTTTAACATCGATGCGCCACTAACGCTCCTGCCAGGTTTGCTCGCAACGCACGTTGCATTACGAACGATCAGCGAAGCGCTGACGAAGGCAGCTTGCCTCCGCCTGGAACTAGAGGCGAATGAGTTGCAGGCGGAGTACCGGCCGGCCCTGACGCAAGCGGGCAGGGAAGGCCGTGAGGCGGAGATTTTCCTGTACGACACACTTCCTGGCGGTGCCGGGTTTGCACAACGGGTCGGACAACTCGGACCCGCCGTCTTCCAAAGGGCACTTGATATTCTTCAAAAATGTCCAGCCGAATGTGACCGATCCTGCTATCGCTGCCTGCGTAGCTACCGGAACAAGTTCGAGCACGATCTCCTCGATCGGCACGTTGGTGCCAGCCTGCTTCGTTTCATTCTGGACGGCGGTGTCCCTGCAGTTTCGCCGGACCGATTGGATCGTTCAACCGAACTGCTATTTCGCGACTTGGAGCGCCAAAACGTTACCGGCCTGAAACTCGCCCGGAATGCTCCGGTGTCAATCCCGGGCTTGCCCATCGCGGTCGCCCCGATTTTGGCGACCACACCCTCCGACCGCAAAGTGGTAATCGGGTTACACGGGCCGCTGACGCCAGGCACGCTAGACAACCCCGAATTGATGCGACTTAAGGAGTTCCCGTCGGCTGTCTCGGTCGAAACCATCGATGAATTGGTTGTCCGCAGGAACCTTCCTGCCGCGACTGATTTATTACTCAAAAAGTTGACGTAACCAGGAACTGAAACTTCAGTCCACAAGATTTGACAATAGCTCGACACTACTTGGTATCCGCGGCCAGCGTTTGCAATCGGCACGGTTGAATCGGCGGACGAACCGGCATTTTATCTGGCAGCGCAAGGGTCCGCAGAATCGGCCCGCAAATGCGTCCCTGGCACGGCCCCATGCCACACCGCGTTTGAAGTTTGATCTCCCGTGAATCGGTCCGATGGTGCAACGCGCCCAATGCAATATCTTCACATCGACAGACAATCGTGTCCGCCTGGGCAAGATGGCGGATTTCAGACCGAATCGCAAACGTTTTCGCCAGCATTGTGGCAAACCTCAGCGAGCTGTTTCGCTTTTTTAGAAGCGTCGCATCCGCCGATTGGCCAACCGCGGACCGACCTGCCACCTGTCCCTCCGTAAGGCTCTTGTCGACTCCACCTATGCCGGTTAATTCGCCGGCTGCGTAAATCCATTCAATGCTCGTGCACTGGGCCGCATTCACTTGTACGAAGCCTTCGGGCAGAATATCGCAGCCGACCAGCGCGGCTAATTCACTGTTGGGTACCAATCCGAATCCGCATGCAAGGTAATCCACATCCTGAATATTGTCTTTTACGCCAATCCGCACGACCACCCGCAGTCCATTTTCCCTTTGTTCCACCTGCAGCGGCCAACTGTCCGGATATAAACGAAGTGGTCGAATACGCCGCCATAACCGCATGGCCTGCACAAGCTTGCCCGGCCGACCCGCCAGACTCAACGCGAAGCGCCGCAAGCTTGCCGCGGAAGCCTGTTCCGCAATAAATGGCACCACCGCTCCGGCATGGGTCAGATGCGCGGCCACTGCAAGCAACAGCGGACCGGTACCGGCCAGCAGCACCCGTTTGGCACGCACATTCAAGCCGCTTTTGGTCAATGCCTGTATGGCACCGGCACCGACCACACCCGGCAGTGTCCAGCCAGGAAAGGGCAGGAACAGTTCGCGGGCACCCGTGGCCAGAATCAATTTTCGGCATCGCAGAAATCGCACGCCGTCCTGGCCTTCCGCCAGAAAAAGTCGCGGTTCAGGCATGGCGACAATCCGCCAGCCAAAAAGTGTTTGAACCCCGCAACCCGCCAGACGCTCAAGCCATTCTCCGGCCTCGCCAGCCTGTGGATGTCGTCGCCGGGTGCGCCATATCTGACCGCCGGCGGCACTGTTATCGTCCACAAGAATAACCTTGGCACCGGCGGTGTCGGCCACACATGCCGCCGCAATGCCGGCCGGACCGCCACCCACTACTAATACATCACATGTGTATGTTTCAATAAAAGAATCATGCATGTACGGTCACCTGCATTCCTTCGCGCACAATGGTCTGACAGCTTTTCACCGCTTCGGTACCGTCCACAGCCACACGGCAGGCCATGCAGATTCCCATTCCGCACAGCGGGCCGCGCGGCTCGCCGGAAACCGACCCACCAAAGCTGGAAATGCCCATGTTCATCAATACCGCGGCCAGAGACATGCTCTGTCCGGCCGTCACCGCCCGGCCGTTGACCTGAATCGTTACGGTTTCAGCCATTTGCGGCCTCCGGCAACTGACCGGCATTTTCGAATCGCGCCGGCAGATAGGGTTCCGCATCTATCTGTGTCCGATTTTCGGCGATCATATCGGCAAGCAGCATCGCGGTTCCAAGACTTGTGGTGATTCCCAGCCCTTCATGGCCGCCCGCCGCATATATTCCCGGTCGGCCGGTGATCGCGCCAATGATTGGAAGATGGTCCGGCGATGCGGCGCGAAAGCCGGTCCAAGTTCGCAAGGCGGCAAGTCCGGACAGGTCCGGCATATATGAAAAGGCCCGCCGGAGCATCGCACGAACAATCTCGTGATTCACTTGCCGTGACTCGTCGCCATATTGTCGGGAAGACCCGATCAACAATTGGCCAGTGGCTCGCGGCTGAATATTGAATGCCACGGAATCCGCATCCGTTGCATGGGCGCTTTTCAGATAGCCAAGTTCCACCAGTTGATGTTTTACAAAGCCCGGATAGCGGTCGGTTATCACCAGATGCCCCTTACGCGATCGCACGGGCAATTCCGGTAAAAGCCTGGAAATGGCGGTTCCGGTCGCAACCACAATCGCGTCGGCTTCCAGCGTTTCGCCATCGGCGCATTCGACGCGGCCTGATGCCAGACCGGTCACCGGCGCGCCGATTATAATTTTGCCACCGCCACAGCGCACCTGATCGATCATCCAAGCCGCGGCTACAGGTGAATAAACCACCGCATCCGTCGGCACCAGCAACGCCCCAGCCAGGCCCGGCCGCAAATGTGGCTCCAGGGTGGAAAGTTCCGCCGGTGCAATCATCCGTGCGGCAATGTGAAAACTTTGGTACAAAGCCGCTTTTTTTTCCGCCAGTTCCATTTCCGTGGTATCCGCGGCCAGCCATAATGTGCCGGATTGAACATATTCCGCCGCCGCGGGCAACTGCGGAGCCATTTGTCGCCAAAGCTCCTGGGAATAGCGCGTCAATTGCAGTTGGGCAGACGAATCATCCATCACCACAATATGGCCCATACCGGCAGCGGTTGCCCCGGAACCAGGAGACTGGCTGTCCAGCACCGTTACGCGATGTCCGCCACGGACAAGTGCCCACGCGCAGGCCGCCCCTACAATTCCCGCCCCGACAACAATCACCCTTTTTCCTGATGCGTTCAAGGCCGAATTCCCATCATGAAAGGATCTGCGGCGTCCAGCAGAAGAGTTGCGCGGCCATTGACAAAAGCGCTGCCGGAAACAACCGGAATAATCCGTCCATCGACACTGGCCACCGATCCTTCAAACAGACTGCCCAGAATGCTTTCCTGCCGCCAGACCTGACCCGGTTGGATTTTCCCGTCGGCAAACAGGCAGGCGAGTTTGGCGCTTGTGCCTGTTCCACAGGGCGAACGGTCATAGGCGCGCCCCGGACAAAGTACGAAGTTGCGGCTGTTGTTGACCGGATCCTGTGGCGGCCCGAATAACTCAACATGATCAATCACCGCATGATCCGCACCGGTAACGCCGGCATTTTCCAGAGCCTGCCGTATCCGCCAGGAAATATCTGTAAGCTTTTCCAGATTGGCCAGCGTATATTGCTCGGTTGGACAATCGACAAGAAAAAACCAGTTTCCGCCCCATGCCACATCGCCCACCACCTTGCCCACACCGGGAACATTTAATTCAACGGCTTTGGCATAACGGTAGGCCGGAACATTTTCCAGACGCACCGCGTGCTTGCCGTCGTAGGCAAACCGCACAATTCCAACCGGCGTTTCCAGGCAGTATTGGCCCGCGGTAATCCTTCCAAGATGGCCAAGGGCCGCCGCCACGCCCATGGTTCCGTGGCCGCACATGCCCAGATAGCCCACGTTGTTGAAGAATATCACACCGCAGAAGCAGGTTGTGTCCGCCGGTTCCACCAGCAACGCGCCTACCATCACATCTGAACCGCGCGGCTCATTCACCACTGCGCTGCGGAATGCGTCATACTGTCGGGCGAAAACCGCGAGCTTTTCCGATACCGGCCCATTTCCCAGCGGCGGACCACCGGAAATCACAACGCGTGTCGGCTCACCGCCGGTGTGGGTATCAATCACCTGAATTTCCCGCATGTTGATATCCATATTATTTTCATCCGATCCCAGCATTAAGCCGCTTTTCACCAGACCGTTCCAAGGCTCGCCTGGGTGCAAAATCAGCGACCCGGGTTTTCCATCACCGGCCCGGCAATTTCAAACAATCGCGATGTGCCAATTAACTTTTCAACTTCGTCCATTTCCCGCGGACAGCTGACGGTGAGGTTTTCATGCCCATGATCCGTCACGACCACGGTGTCTTCCACGCGAATATAAAGCTCCTCTTCCGGAATCACCAGTTCCGGATCAACCGCAAATACCAGACCCGGCTTTAATGGCTCATCGCCATATCGGCCTGATTCATGTACTGCCATTCCCACACCGTGGGACAGCGGCCGGCGCGATTCCAGAAGTTTCAGCGCCCCATGTTTGTAAACAGGTTTGCTCCACGGCCAGTCTTCCAGAATCGGCCGCATTTTAGCCGCCGCTTCGGCCAGAATTTGGGACGCGCTTCGGCCCGCCCGGATAAGCGAAAGCAAAATGTCATGGTATTGAAGCACAAAGCCGTAAAGCTCGCGCTGTACGGGTGAATACACGCCGTTCACCGGCCACATGCGGCCAATATCCGACGTATAACCGTTAAAATCCGGCGCATAATCAAAGATCACCAGTTCGCCGTTCTGCAGAAGCGCGTTATTCCGCCAATAGTGCATCATCCAAATATTGGCGCCGGTTGCAATAATGGGCCTGTAGCCCGCCCCTTGG
>JAJZOA010000327.1 GCA_021852225.1 Planctomycetota bacterium | reverse complement strand
CTGCGCGACCGGTTGTAACCGCATACGCGGTCTGCCATTATTAAGCGTTGGAGAGAAGTATGATTGAGGCCTGTCTGGGGGCTCGTCAGATCGACTATCGGACCCACTTGACCCATACCCATTGGCCGGTGGAATTATTCAACTGCTGAACCCATACGCCATCGGGCAAATAACGCAGGCGCACCTGAAAGTAAATCAGGCCAACCGTCGGAACAGATTGCCCGGTCGATTTGCCGACAATCTGATACAGCCGCCGCCGGTAGCCATTGTCTTCGTGGATTAATTTCTTTTGTTTGGCGGTCAGCGTTCCGCGGGCTTCCACATATCCGGTGTGGGCTTCGCCAATAAGGTGCTTCATAAGCAGCGCGCGCAATCGAGGGTAATCTTCGCGAAGCTCGGCCAGCACCTGCTGTTTGGTGGTCATCTGGGCGGGGGGAATATCATCGGCAAAAATAACCGTGCTGTCGGCCGGATTTCGCAAGCGCAGCGAACTTGGCTGCGTGGTGGCCGGGCCAGCGGCCGGTGCGGCGTGTGGCGCGGCGGCCGGCATTGTGGCGGGAACTATGGCACCTCCGGCGGGGGCGGTAGACGGCCCGCCGGGTGGCGGCCCCGCGATATATTGCATATCATTGCGGGCGTCTTGAATAACCAGCGTTAATTTGCCATTCAGATTGACATCCACCTGCAGCGGTTTTGGTTGCGAAATAACCACGTCGCTATGCGTGTGTATGCATCCGTTAAGCCCCAGCATGACGGGCAATATGAAAGCGGCAACAAGTATCGATTTCGGCTTCATCCTGAAACCCCTTTATAAATTGGTCGCCAGAGGCAATCCTAATCGCCCCCATTGCGCCCCATACACCATTATTGTCATTTCCCTGTGCGGTTACAACCGGTCGCGCAGGAGGACGCGAGAATCGCGCCCCGCCGACCAGCGGATCGGTACGACAATATGTCCGACCCGTGTCCATTCAGTCGTTATTCAGCAGGACTGTACCGCAGATGTTCGTACCCAGGTCCTGCGATAGAATAAGTCCCATGGCAGGCGACGATTCCATTAGACCGACCGAAAGTGAACCGATAGCCCTATTCCGGAGCTCGCGTCCGCTGAACATACGTCTGATTAGCGTCGGAGCGGGCTGGATTTTTATATTGGAATCGGTCCTGGCGGCCTATCGGCTGGGCTGGTTTTCTACGGGCTGGGCGCACGCGGCCGGCTTTCTGGTGGGGGTGCATTTTACGCCGTGGATCTGGTGCGGGTATCTGCTGGTGCTGATGGGCGTGCTGGGCCTGCTTTCAGGCACGGCCTGGATTCGGACATTTCGCTATCGGGTGTTGGCGCTTTGGCTGTGGTCTGTACCGGCGTGGTGCTATTTTGACTGGCTGAATTTCCGGTTCATGCGCAATGCCGCCACCGGGCTTCACGCGTGGGAATATCAAGGTTTGCCCGCCGGCGCGCTGGACCGATGTATCGGCTATTTTCTTGCCTTTGCGGCCATTGCGCCGGCGCTTCTGTTGACGGCGGAAATTTGGCGGCACAGCGCCGTGGGCCGAGTAAAATCGGGCCGGGTGCGGATTACGCGGGCACTTGAAATTCTTTCACTTCTGGTGGGTATCTGCTTTTTTGCGGCTCCGTTTGTTCTGCATGATCCAGTTGCGAATGTGATGATCTGGGTCAGTCTTATTTTCATGCTGGATCCCGTGAACACTTGGTGTGGCCGGCCAAGCCTTATCGCAGACTGGCGGGCGGGACGATGGGGCCGAACACTTTGCCTGATGCTGGGTGGCTTAAGTTGCGGCCTGTTGTGGGAATTCTGGAATTACTGGGCGTTGGCGAAATGGACCTATCATCTGCCGTTTCTGGGATACTGGTCGCGATACCATTACTTTGCAATGCCGCTGCCGGGCCTTGCGGGTTACCTGGGCTTCGGTCCGGAAATATGGGTCATGTGGCAGTTTAGTCTCCTGTTATTCGGGTCGCTGGTGGAAGGTGAACAGGTTCGCTGCGCCACCGACAGAGAATGGCGGGATTTCGCCTGTCTGTAGCGGTTCGATGGCTGATTTGATTATTGTGCACTGCGCTTTTGACTTGTGCATTGGGTCATCCGTACAATCGCGGTGTTTTCATGGCGGCGGACGGTTATGCGTTATAAATGTATATTAGTTGATGTGTTAGGCAGCCTGGGTGTCGCGCCCCGGAGGTTCATCGTGCCGACAAAATGTCCGCCGCTCGGAATTCTGGTCGCCGCCACGATGCTGGTGCTTGCCGGATGCCAGTCTCCATTTTCTGAATCCAGCCGCGAACAAAGCTGGGACATGTATGCACGCTCAGTTTTAACCCGTGCTGTAGCCGACGGGCGGTTGACCAATCTGCAACACAGGTCTATGCCGGTGAATCAGGGTGTGCATGAATTTGGCTATGCCAGTGACCGGGTTCCCGCCACTGAGCCGAAGGGTGACACCCTGATCCCCGCCGGTTCGCATATTGTGGCGCCGGCGGGCCACGCGTACGGACGCCGGGCGGCGGCTCTTTATGGTGCTGAACCAACTGTGCGGCTGTCGCTTCAGCAGGTCCTGGCTATGGCCATGCACCGCTCGCTGGCCATTAAGGTGGTGGCGTATAATCCGGCGATTTCGCGGACACAGTTAATCGCGGCCCGTGCGGCATTTGATGCCACCGTATTCGGTTCCAGCCAGTTGGTCAGCACAGATCAGCCTACGAGCTTCAACGCCCATGGCCCGGTCGGTACGCCCGGACAGACCAATCAGGTGGGTTGGGACAATCAGGCCGGGGTGCAAAAGCTGCTGGGTTGGGGTGGCACAGCGCAAATCAGCGCTGGAAATGACTTTCTCAACCAGGCCACATCACCTGGATTTCAGCCCAGCATTAATCCATCCAACGCCGCTTTTGTGAATCTGACGCTCTCCCAACCGCTGCTTAAAGGGTTCGGAGCGGAAGTGGCAAGATCTGGAATTTACATCGCCCAGACCAACCAGCGCATTGCCCTGGCCCTTTTTCGCAGCCAGGTGATGGCGGTGGTGAAAAATGTGCAGACTGGTTACTACCAGTTAATCGCCGCCGACCGAACGCTCGCGGTTCAGAGGCAACTCCTGGGCTGGTCAAAAGTGACACTGGCGGACGTCAAAAAGCGGGGTATTTTTGACGCTTCATCGGTGCAGGTTGCCCAGGCGCGAGCGGCGGTTGCACAGAACCAGGCCGCGGTAATTGCCGCGCAGGCCAATTTGCGCAATGCCTCAGATCAACTGAAAAATATGATCAATAGTCCATCCCTGAATATGAGTGGAAATCTTCTGATTCTGCCCGCCGACAGGCCGGTGATCGAGCCGTTTATGTTCAATGTGGCCGACCAGATTGCCACCGCGTTGCGGCAGCGCAGCGTGATGGCGGAAGACCGCTTGAAATTGCGCGCTGCGGATATCAATGTGCGCGTGGCGACCAACGCGCTTCTTCCGCAGGCGGACCTGACGCTTTCCACACAGTCCAATGGCTTGTCCAATGAATTTGGCGATGCGTTTAATCAGACCGTCAGTCCCGCTCGCTATTTTAATTACAGCGCGGGAATCAACGTCTCTTTTCCAATTGGTAACCGCGCCGCACGCGCTGGCCTGGAAGAACAGCATTTGCTGCGGCGGCAAGCCTTAACGCAAATGCTGCTGGACGCACAGAATATTATTTTGCAGGTGAAAATTGAATTGCGCGCACTGCTTTCCAGCTATCAGCAGGCGAAGGCTCAAACCGTTGCCGCCAAGGCCGCCGCCAGGGTTGTTGCCGCACTTAATGTTCAACAGCGATTCGGTGCAAGCCTCACTCCAACCTTCTTAAATCTCAAACTGACTGCGCAGCAGAACCTCGCGGCGGCGAATATTGCCCGTATTCAGGCGATCGTCAACTACAATTCCGCAATCGCCGCGCTTCAGGCCGCCAACGGCACTTTGCTGGATGTGGATCGCGTTCGGCTTGTTCCCGCTGCCCGATTTGCTGCACATTCCGGTGCCGACGCGACGGACCCGTCTGCCAGTCAATAACCGTCATCACCGGCCCGCGGCAATGCCGGACCCAGGCCGTCAGGCATCAAGTTGCGGACGTCCTTCCTGCGGCCAGTCCACATGGAAGAATTTGCCGCGAGGCTGGTCTACCCGTTCATAGGTATGCGCACCAAAGTAATCGCGCTGGGCCTGAATGAGATTAGCCGGCAAAATCGCGGACCGGTATGAATCAAAATAGGCCAATGCGGACATAAACGCCGGTGCCGGAATACCATTTTTAGCGGCCAGCGCAACCACCTGCCGCCACTGATCCTGCCCGGCCAGAATTTCCTTGCGGAAATACGGGTCCATAAGCAGATTCACCAGGGCGGGATCTTTCTGATAGGCCTCAGTGATTTTTTGCAGGAATTGGGCGCGAATAATGCAGCCGCCGCGCCACATGCCGGCGATCGACCCGAAATCAAGCTTCCACTGGTATTCCTTCTGTGCTTCGCGCATCAACTGAAAGCCCTGGGCGTAGGCGCAAATTTTCGAACAATACAGTGCCTGACGGATCGCTTCGATCATCGCCTTGGGGCCTTTTACGCCGGAAATCTTCGGGCCTTTCAGCTTCTTTGCCGCGGCGGTGCGTTCATCTTTTATGGCGCTCATACAGCGGGCGAATACCGCCTCGGCAATGGAATTGGCGGGAATGCCCATATCCAGCGCGTTGCCGGCAGTCCATTTTCCGGTGCCCTTCTGGCCCGCAGCGTCAAGAATGCTGTCCACAAGAAATTTCCGCGGTTTGGCCGGGTCGCGCTGCCGAAGAATATCGGCGGTAATTTCGATCAGATACGAATCCAGCTTGCCCAGATTCCATTGCTGGAAAATATCGGCCAGTGCCGCCGGTTCCAGCCCCAGCAATTGCCGGAGCAGGAAATAGGCCTCGCTGATGAGTTGCATATCAATATATTCAATGCCGTTGTGCACCATTTTCACATAATGGCCGGCACCGTTAGGGCCAATATACGCGGTGCACGGTACGCCACCGACAACCGGTTTGCCCGCCGCCGCACCGGGCAGCGGGCGGCCGGTGGCGGGGTCCACTTTGGCCGCAATGGCTTCCCAGATCGGCTGAAGATGTTTCCAGGATCCCGGGTCTCCGCCGGGCATAAGTGATGGGCCGAAACGTGCGCCCAGTTCGCCACCGGAAACGCCGGACCCGAAAAATTTCAGACGATCCGTATATTGCTTTTCACGACGAATGGTGTCATTCCAGTTGCTATTGCCCGCATCCACAACAATGTCATCTTTTTCCAGGCCGGCCGCCAGAAGCTGGTCTACCACGGCTTCCACCGCCGGACCAGCTTTCACCAGAATAATGATGACGCGTGGTTTTTTAATGGCCGCAATGAACTGACCTAAATTTTCACATCCGATCAGTTTACCGGGTGTGGAAGGATTCTCTTTTATGAATTCCTGCGTGACTGTGCCCGTGCGATTATATACGGCGATGCCAAAACCATGATCGGCAATGTTCAACGCCAGGTTTTTGCCCATGACCGCCAGACCGATAAGACCGACATTCGCCAATGATTCCGTGTTTGCCATGATAGATATACGCTCCTTAAGCGACTTTTATTACCAGTTCGGTATGGTAATGGAGCTTTAGAAGCAAAACCAGCCCACGGTCGCTTGAGTCTTAAAAAAAGCCACCGCCATCGAGTTGCATCTGCGGCAAACCCTGGGGGGCGGGCGTCCCGCCCGCCTGGATTGCGCAAGGACCGCCCGCGTTTCGCCCAACGGCCAACTCCCATCTCCTGC
>JAJZOA010000364.1 GCA_021852225.1 Planctomycetota bacterium | reverse complement strand
CAAGGGCGGGGTTGTATGTCCGATTCCGGACGTAATAAAGCTGCGATTCCGGATCAAATCGATAGCCGCAATAGATTATTTCATTCGCACAGGAGGTATTGGAGGAATAGGATGTATCGCGGTGACTACGGGCAGACAAGATGTCTGCGGTCCGGTGACCAGGAGATTTTCCCGTCTGCCAAGACTCATCGCGCAAGCGGCCGCAACTTCGCGGCTTGGTGCCGTGGTGGTGAACAAATTGTTTATCCAGCGCGACCATAAACTGCCTTGAGAAAGGCCGACCTTGCTCCTGTAATTTAAATCATACGCTGGCATTTGCTAACTGCCAAGCCAGTTCACGTCCCTGGGCATTCATTATTTTGACGCCCGATTCCCCTTGCCATCCACCGACACCCTACCATTCCCCCGGCTGTCATAGCCCATATAATTGATGCGGGCATTGCTCGCACCCGGTATCAGGTCAATCGAACCATCCGCACCCGGTTGTGCCGAAGTGGTCATCTGGTTAATGCAGTCATACGCCATAGGGGCCTGGGACGATTCCACCGCGGCCACCGTCGAGTCGCTGCAATGTTCGCTACGCGTACTGGCGGTTACATTCCCGTTGTTGCCTCTTAATAGGCGACCGTCCAAAATATTTATCCTCAAATCCGCAATTACAGGTGGTCATGGCCGAAGCAAATGAATCAAATAATTGAGCGCTACAGGCTGGCCCAAGATGCTCCCCGCAAAGGCCAACAGGGCCATGGCAACCCAAACATACCTTAGCGCCCGGCGACTCTTGTCAAAAGCAATCGGCTTCAGCGTAAATACCGCAAACATAAGAAGCGTCCATAGCAACATTGGGACATACCATGCTAAAAGCGGTGGAGTCCATTTTACCGGAATTCCAGCGCTCCGGACGTGGTCCGGAGCCAGCCCGATCAACTTCGCGTTGAACCAATAGATCACGGGGAATCCGGCGACGAAATCGCCTAACATAAAAATAGGCTGCTGCTGTTTTGCAAAATTGGACTTAAGGGACAAACGCCCGCAGATCATATCCACAATATTTTTCAGAATAAACACCAGCACTGGCGACGAGAAGGGTGACATTGTGCAACTCCTTAATCAGGTTTTTCGGGCCGAACCTCAGGGCTGTTACACGCGCGATCGCACCATAGCCTTCAACGGGCTAAGCCCCTCCGACACTTCCGAAAGCTAAATAACCGGCAGCCATATCCCTCGACGAGCAATCTGATTCGCCGAAGTCCCTTCGAAGGACGCAGCGGATTCCCGAAAGGATGCATCTTCAATGCACCCCGACCGAGATAAACCCGATTCGCCCCTAATGTTAGCCTCGCCCGCTGACCGCAGCCTTTAAACATCAGCGAATTCAGTCGAAGAAGGCCCCGAGGGGGACGAAAGCTATCCAACAGCCTTATTTATTTACCGCATGGGCAGTTTGCGAGCAGCTTCGCATCGGCCCAATCAGCGAACGGCTTACCCACGGTTACCCAGACGGTGCGGTGGTGCGGCCGCCCCACGGGCTCCCAGTTCAAAACCGGCTGATACCCCCAGATAGTCCCGAGGGCCGAGCCACCAAAACCCACCGCAGCTCCGGGGCCCGCGCCCACGGCCGGTGCACCCAGGCTTTGAGCGGTCGCCCACGCCCCCCCATACCACTGGCCTAGGGTCACCATAGTGGTGGCCGGATTCCCCTGGACCTGGGACATCGGCACATATTTCACGACGAAGTTCTGAATTAGGTCGCGTTCCGGTGCCTCAGTTGGCACCATCGGAACGCTATAACATTTACCGCCCCTCGTCATATGCACCCATTTTGAATCCCAAAACCACAGCATCGCCGACCCCATATGCGGTCGGCCACGCTTAAGTATCGCAAATCCGTGCTCGCCCGCAAAGATGTGCTCGCCACTCGGGTCCGTCTTGTCCACGGGATGGTTTCTCACATACCCATACAAATTAATCCCGCCGGCATACCCAATCGGATCGCGCTGAATCCAGCGCCCAAGAACAGGACTGTACGTCCGATTGCGGACGTAATAGTTTTGCGATTCGGGATCAAAGCGATAGCCGCAATAAATAATTTCGTTCGCGCCGTAATCGGACTGCACATCATCATCCGTAAACCAAATGCCATCCGCGCCCGGACCAGTGAACACCAGCGTATTGCCATAGGCATCCGTGTCATAGGCTTCCACGATATAGCCGCCGGAATTCGTCAGCGCCACCGCGCGGTACAGCAAATCCTGCAATAAATAATACGCCCCGGCAGGCACTGATTGCGGCCCGGCGGCCACAAGCAGGTTAATTTGAATACATTCGTCAATATACGTGCCCCAGACATATTGCCGAACCGGTGTATCCGTACTGCCGCTGCCCCGGCGGCCGCAACTAGCACTCTTTGTCCTCTGTGATCTCTGTGGTTCGTCCGTCCCGCCAATCCCATACGCATATTGCCCGCCCGGCCGCTGGGGACCAATCGCGTTTTCTATGCTATCCGAATTCCTGACCATCTTACGGCCCCGTTTGAACCACAATCATCAAGCCGCGAACCCGGCATACCCATTTGCAATGGCCTGTTTATACCCCTCTACCATCCCTAACGCAAGAAAAAAAAGCGAATCGCCCGCCGCCTATAGGGAAGAAAAAATGGAAATGCAGCACCCTGGTATTCAAGTGAAGCGGTTCGTTCAAAGAATCCGCAGGCGTCCAGTTCATTGCGCGCTGCAATTATCGCCGCCGCTCATCCCCCTATACAATTGCCACCCGCACCGCGCCGGGGCAATCCGAATAGTCATGCGCATCATCAAAACAAGCAGATAAATTCCAAAACCTCTGCGTCCCTCCGCGTCCCCTGCGGTGATTTTTTTGCCGAAGTGCTACGCGTGCATCCAACGACAAAAGAGCGACGCGCAACAACCGGAAGCCAATTTTCACCACCACCGCACGGAGGCACAATGCAGTTAATACCGGCTAATCGATTATTGAATTTCCCACCTGATGAATTGGAATATGCCATCTGGGTTTCAAATCCCAATGCTCCGCCGCTGCCTTCGTCCGCGCCGCTGGTTTATCGGGGCGAATGAATTCCAGTACCGTTAAGGCCGCAAGTGGGGTGGAAATTTCGATGACAAAGTGCAACGGGTCAGGCGGCGTTCATTTTTCGGCCTGCCAGACCCAATAGAGAAAGACCGGCCAAAATTGCCGAAGTCAGGGCAAGGGCGGTGTTCAGGGGCCACAACCTTTGGGATGTGGTCGGGCCGGGTGCGGTGGCGTTGGTTACGCCGGCAGGTATTCGGGGCAGGTTCTGGCTTGCCCGCCACCGGGCTTGCCCACTGTCAACCGCGCCATGCGGCAGGCTCGCGAGTAGATTGGCGAAGAAAATGACAAACGATGCGTGATGCTGCCAATCGGTAAAATGATCAACGGGTGGGCTGGCTAACCAATACCAGATGATTCCGTCGGCGGAGTCTGTTTTTTTGGCCAGCCACACATGTGCGCCGGTGCGAATTTCCGCATGCCATCCACTCCCAAAACTCGCCTGATAAACCTGCCTGACGCGAACGTCCGAAAAATTGACGCGATGGAATAAATTTCCGTCTGGTTGAATGATTACGGGGTGGTCCGTCTGCATTACCCGAACAATTCCTGAAATCTTCATTTGTGGACCGGCGGCCGCACCCAGGCACACCGCCACCAGGCGGCCCGGCTTCGGCGACAATTGTCGCAGAAAGTTCTGATAGCGCTTGCGGTCGGCGGTATTGGACAGTATCCAGATTGCCGGCAATTGCCGTGGATGATTCCATACTATCTGATGCATGGACACAAACAAATGCCGCAGTGACTTGGGAAGCGACGAAGGCGAATTCACTGTCAGCGGCCGTTGTATGGCACGGCGAATCAGTGCAATATGGGTTAGAACGCGAGTCTTGCCGGACGATTCTTCGGCCCGAATGAAAACATTTATTTTTGCGACTGCCGGGACTTTGCTAAAAATAATTCCACGCGTCATCGCCGCGCCCCGGACACGGCGGATCAATGTCGAATTTCCCGCAACAAGTCGGACAACAAAATGTGCGGACTTGGCTGATTCGCCGCGCACAAACACCTGCGCTGTGGATTGATTTTCAGACTTTCGGCCCACCGCGTGAAATTGCGGCACCCGGGCCAGTTTCTGAGGTGTCATGTTCCAGGCCGGACGGGCCAAGGCTAAAGCCGCTATGGTGGCGGCAAGGAGCATTCCGACCTGCGGCCAGTCCGGAGCTTTTCGACTGTGACTTTCGCCAGTGGACGCAAAGGCTGATCGAGCCGGCCAGAATTCGGGAACAGTAAATATTGCCGCTGGCGGACGGCGTGCCCGCAGCAGTTGCCACCCGCCCAGAATGACTGGCAAAAGTGCCACAAGCCAGACCGGATTTAGAAAAATAAGGTTCATGTATAATCTGCCGGTTGACGATTGGGTCCGGACGCGGCCGGTTTGGGATTGACGGGAGGGTCATCATTTGCCAGTCCGCCGGAGAGTGGAAAATCCTGCGGATCGTTGCCGCATGGAAGTTCCACGAAAACGCGCGTGCCTGATTCGCCGGTTTCAACCCGTAACGATCCGCCGTGGTATTCGGCGAACCGCTTGGCCACTGGCAAGCCAAGTCCAAGGCCAGAGCCTTCCAGCCCTTTGCCACCGCTGTGGTGGTGCATGACCTGTCCCGCGGAGGGGGAAAGGTTGAAAAGATCAGCCAATTTGTCCGGTGAAATGCCCGGGCCATGGTCCCTGACCATCAGTTCAATGCGGCTTCCGACGATTTGGCATGCCGAAATTTCAATTGCCGAACCAGGCGGCGAGAACTGATTCGCATTGCGAATCAGGTTATCAAGAATGTCAGTGATTTTATCCGGGTCGCCATGTACGGGGGGAAGAGAATCAGGAATATTGAGAACAATTTCCTGCTGACGGGCCGTGATAAATTCCCGATTCTGCTCCACCACGTCCAGAATAATTGTGCGGATATCACAACGCTGCCGGCGCATGCGGGTGGTGAACTGATCGTGGGCGGCAAGCTCGTAAAAATAATTGATATAACGGGTGATGCGTTCAACGCTGGCAGAAATCTGAGACAGATATCGGTTAATGCGCCGCAGGTCGTCCGGACTGCTGGCGGTTCCCCCGGCGGCCTTTTCCAGAGTCAGTTTGAGCAGCTCCGCGGATGATTTGATTTTGGTGGTGGGGGTCAGCAATTCATGGGCCGCCAGATCCAGAAATCGCAATTTGGCTGATTCCTTGCTTTGCAGTTCAATAATCTTATGCTGCAGGTCGCGGGTCATGGTTTCAAAATCGCGGGCAAGCAGTCCCAGTTCGTCATTGCGGAAGACGGATGTGCCCGCTTGGTCGGAAAAAATGCGGATGCTCAATTCGCCGCGCCGCACGGCCGCGGTGGCATCGCGCAGCCGCAGTAATGGGCGAACAATTTCGCGCTGGCTCATGACATAGCCTATCGCCATAATACTGATCATCAGCAGCAGGCCGGCCACCATAATGGTCAGAGCCTGGGTCAGAATCGGCGACAGTGCCACGCGCGTTGGTTCGCTGACTATAATTGACCAGACAGGAGCGGTAATATTTGCATTTGCCACACGGCCAAGGTCGGTCAGCCGAACCCTGGACCGCCCGATGATCGCTCCGCTGGTCAGGTCATTAATCCAACCTTCCACCCCCGGCTCGCGACCATCGAGGAATCGCTGCTGTGCGCGTTTTTCCTCGGTTTCGCTGCCGGACACAAACACCGTGCTGCGAAGGTTATGATCATAAATTTGAAGCGTGGCCTGCGGCAGTCCGATGCTTCGTTGAAACTGCCGGCGAAGTGTGTCGATACCCAGCGTCAACCGGATATAGCCCAGGCATTCGCCGGTGCCGGAGCGAATGGGCACCGCCATAATCAGGCCCGACGCATGGGTATGGGAATCCTGAATAAAAGAACTGACATATGCACGGCCGCGAACACCCTGATCGCAAAGAATCCACCACGAGCGGTTTGCCTGAAGGAAACTGGTCGGTTTGATGTCCGCGGCAATGACATGGCCATAGCGGTCGGTCGCCAGCAGATGGTAGCGGGCGGGAATATTGCGGCTGATAAGTCTCATGCGTTGTGCGATAGGGTTATGCAGAATTTTCCGCAACGGATCAACCAGCGGTGTTAAAGAGGACCATTCGTTCTGAATCCGGCGATCTTGTGCGTCGGGTTTCTGCGATTTCCCGCCCAGTGGGGGGGCGTTGAGCTTGTTCTGTTCATGGGCGTATTGAATGACCTCCGGGAGGCTGGCCAATAATTCCAAACGACGCAATTCCATCCGAATCCGGAGCGATATGGCATGGCCGGCCGCGGCGGCCGTGGCATCATAGGCCCGCCCAATGGTGCTGAGGCGCGTTTTCGCCCCAAGGCCGATAATAGTCAACAGACTAAGCCCCATAGGGATCAAGCCGACTACAACCAGCGTGGCAATGAGTTTATTGCGAATGCCGAGGCGCATCAGGGGCCCTCATTTTCTGGTAAAAACAGGTTTGAATCCATTCTTTTGCTGGCGTTCTGCCGACCTGTCCTGGTCGGATCGACACCTGCCTGGGAAATCCTGGCATGCTCCACGCGGCACCCGCCCGTGCAAACCCGGCCTGCAGGCGGATATAACTGCCCAGATGCGCCCGCCGGGCAATTCCTGGGGGAAGCGGACAGGCGGCTGATTGTAAAAATATTTCGCCAGATCATATAATTCGCATAATAACGAAGTAAACCGGTTGCGGCCAGCCGATAAAATGCTTGTAACTTTTTGGCCGGTCGGAAATAATAAGCCCGCTGGACAGAGTCGGACGAATTGGCCGATAACGACCGTTTGAAGGCTGCGGCGATAAAACGAACGCATGCCGCGTGCAATCAACCGGGCGGGATACTATAATCCGCCTGTCAGATGGCGAACGCCGTTGAAGAGACGTGCGGTTTTACAGTGTGCATTTTTAACAAGGAAACTCCGATGCGTAAATTGCGGAAAATGGGATTATCGGTCGGAATCGCGCTTTTGAGCATTTCCATGGTTGGGCTTATTGGCTGTGAATACCGTGGACCGGGCTTTGCCGGCCGGGTCCTGAAAAATACCGGTAAACATACCGCCTATTCGGTCATTTATTCAGAGCCGGAGCTTTCCTCGCTGAAGGATGCGATTGCCGCCGCCCATCTGAACAACACTTTCAAGATGCAAGGCAATTACACTATTTTTGCACCCACCAACGCTGCGTTCGCCCGCCTGCCGGCCGGAACGCTTCATTCCTTGGAAAGCGCATCCAATCACGAACCGCTGCGGAACGTGCTTTGGTATCACGTCAGTACCGTGGACATCACGCCGCCAGCGGCCGCGCGGCAGGCTGTTCAGACGATGGCTAACGGACAAAAAGCCCTGGTTTCGTCCAATGGAACCGAAATTACCGGCATAGACGGAGCGCATGTGGTAGGCAAACCAATTCTCTGCAACAATGCCGTGATTTACCCGATTGACGCGGTTATCATGCCGGCGCCGGTTGGCAGCAAATAAGCCAAGTAGGGTGTGGCACGATCGCAGGCCATCCACGCTGGTATTTCAATTGGCATACGTTGACCGGGTCAGTACCGTTTGAATCCGCGCAGATATTTTTCCCACTGGGCGGCGGTGTGGAAATCCAGCCCTTTGCTCCAGCATGCGCCGGTATAATAGGTAAGAACCTCGCCCGGATTCACTTTTACCAGTAAAAGCCGATAGTTCAATTTGTCCTGAGTCACACCGACCAGCATTTTCGGATCCACCAATACACCAATTCCGGTGGAACCATAATGCTTCTGAGGCGGTTCCCAATAACATAACATTCCAATTTTTTTATCAATTATCAGGGTCCCTTTGCCATGCCGGGCTACGCCAATCCCTACGGTGAGCGGTCCCGGCCGATTGGATTGCAGAACGGTCTGAATGCGGTCCAGATTGTCGCCAGCCCGAAGCGTATCGGTGCGTTTTTCCCACACCAATCGTCGGCCGACCCGCCACGGCTTGTACCAGACCTGAAATTTTGCGGTATTCGGTCCGCGTTGCAGGATACGGTAATACTGCCAGTAAACTGAATTCCATAATCGGGCGCCCGACCAGATTCCCAGTCCGCCGCAACCGCGGCTGAAGCCCGTGTTGTAGCAGTCGAGTCCATTGCCCTGGTCCACATGGTAAATGCCGGATTTGTAGCGGATGTTGATAACCGGGAACCGCACGGATTTAACCCAGACATCTATTCCACTTCCGGCCGGTTCAACCAGACCCAGCTGCGGCCCATAAATACGATGGGCAATCCGGTCGTTTTCCCAGGCGATGTCATCGAAGCGTTCGGGTACATACCGGACAAATGCCGGCCCTGTGGGCTGGACAATATGGTTGTTGACAAAATGCAGCGACGTATGGCGAACGGGCGGCTTGGGCATCTGGGCGAGACGGGGCAATTGGAACGGCGCTAATTTCACCATCTGGCAGCCGGCCATCAGAAAAGCCCCGACGCTGAAGGGTCTGCTGCAGCGTGCCCGCACCCATGCCGGTGCCACTCCCTCGCGCTGGGTTCGGCCAATCAGGCCGTTGGTCATCTGGCATTTCAGCAGACCGGCCCACGCCTTTTCAATTACCGGCAGGAATATTTTCCGATTCAGAATGCCATGTCGCACACCCCATGCCATGGCGTAACAGTCCAACGCGGTTCCGCTGGATTCGGGCAGCGGAAACCAGGCCGGATCCGTAAGGCTCGGTGCCCAAAGGCCGTCCGCTGGTTGCAGTTTTGCCAGGCGGGCCGCCATCCGTCTTAAAAGCGATACATAGTCTTTGCGTTGGGGCGCGTCGGCCGGTAGATATTTAAGATTTTCCGCCAGTGCGGCTACGACCCATCCATTTCCGCGCGACCAGAAAATCCGGTGGCCGTTGGGATCGTGCGCATGTATAAAGTGCGGGTCGCGGAAGAAGAGTTGTTTGGCCGGATCATAAAGGAGAGACTCGGTTCGCGCCCAGTTTACGTTCATAGTGTGCACATAGGCTTGGTCATGGGTCAGTACCGCCAGCCTGGTCAGCACCGGACCGGCCATAAACAGCGCGTCGCACCAGAACCAGGGTACGCGGTGGTGCGGCAGAACCTGAGATAAATTCAACGTTCCAAGTTTATCCGCGCTGGCGCGAAGCGCTGCGAGCATCGCCGGATCATGCGCCAGTTGAAAATCTGCTTCATAAAGCCGGCCGATGCAGAAATTATCGGCGAAGATTCGGCTGTGAAAGCGGGGATGTTCGCGGAAGCCGGCTTTTTTACCCGCGGCCAGCATCGCCGCCGCATAGCGTTTACTGCCGGTCAGGTGCTGCAAGTCGGCCAACCCATCCCAGAACGTGCCGCCAAGCCAGGTGGTATCAACATGCGAGCCATACGCCTTGATCTGGGCATCAGCCGCTCGCCGGAGTTCCACAATAATCCGTCGGGCCGATTGCGTTTTTGCCGGGGCAGCGGCGCGCAGGTGAACAGGCCCCGACAGCAGTGTCAGCCCGGCGGCGATAAAAAGTCCGGCTGTGCGGGGCGAAAAGCGGCGATTGATTATCATGGGGTGCTCCAAATCAGGGAACGTTTTTAAAGGTCGGCTTAAAATAACTAATGCGATATATATCAATATTTTTTAAGGTTGTATCCCGGGCGATCGGACCGGATCATTCAGCGGCCCATCCATCCGCCATCCACCGTTAGAACGGTTCCATGGACATAACCGCTGGCTTCGCTGGCCAGAAACAGTGCGGCTCCCGCAACATCTTCCGGCACCCCCCAGCGGCCCGCCGGAATGCGTTCAAGTATTGAGGCGCAGCGTTTCTCATCGGCGCGAAGGGGCGCGGTATTGTCTGTGGCAATGTAGCCCGGTGCGATGGCATTTACATTCACGCCCCGCCCGGCCCATTCATTGGCCAGCGCCTTGGTAAGTTGTGCGATGCCTCCTTTACTGGCGGCATACCCAGGAACCGTCAGGCCGCCCTGAAAACTAAGCAGGGATGCGATAAAAATGATCTTGCCGGATCTGCGCGTCAGCATTTCCCGTCCCAATCCACGCGCCAATACAAACGGTGCGGTCAGATTCACTTCCAATTGGGTATCCCAATCTTCATCTGAATATTCGGCCGCGGGTTGCCGTCTGATGATACCGGCATTATTTACCAGAATATCGATTGGTGCTCCGTGGGACGCCAAATTGCGCAGCAGATGTTCCACTGCAGATCGCTGGCTCAGATCCACCTGAAACGGGGTGAACTGTCTGCCGGCGCTGCGAACCGCGTTTTCCACTTCGCTGCCTGTTTCAAGGTTGGCACTCGCTCCAATAATGTCCGCGCCGGCCTGGGCCAGCGTGGTCGCAATGGCCCGGCCGATCCCGCGGCGGCAACCGGTTACCAGTGCAGTTTTACCTTTCAGTGAAAATAATTGCATCGTCATTATTGAACAGCCTTTCAGGTTAGCGAAGATCGGCGACAGCTACGGCATCCATATCCGCAAATGTCTGATTTTCCCCGCCCATGCCCCAGCAGAAGCTGTAAGCGGTTGTCCCCGCGCCGGCATGAATGGACCAGCCTGGCGAAAGAACGACTTGGCAATCGGCTACCATCAGGTGACGGGTTTCATCGCTGCGGCCCATCAGATGGACCACGCGAGCGTCGGGTGCAAGCTCAAAATAGAGATAGACCTCTGATCTCCGCAGGTGTGTGTGCGGCGGCATGGTATTCCATACGCTTCCGGGTGCCAGGCGCGTAAAACCCATCACAAGTTGGCAACTTCGCACGCCGTCGGGATGAATATATTTATAAAGTCTTCGCTGATTGGCTCCGGTGGGAGTTCCCAACTCCAGCGGGACCACGGAATCATGCCGAATCACCGCCGTTGGATACGCCGAATGAGCCGGATAACTGAGCAGATAAAATTTAGCGGGATGATTTGCATTGAGACTGGAAAAAACAATTTTTCGGCAGCCGAGTCCGGCATAAAGGCCATCTGCGTTTCGCAATTCAAATGATTGGCCATCCACTTCCACGCGTCCGACACCGCCCACATTTAGAATTCCCAATTCGCGCCGCTCAAGAAATGTTTCACTTCGCATCGAATCATGCGGCTGAAGCGACAGGGTATGACGCGCCGGAACCGCGGAACCGATGATGGCTCGGTCCAAGTCGCACCAGGCCAGATTAATTTCACCGACGTTAAACAGTGAATCAAGCAAAAAGCCTTCCCGAAGGTCGCGACTGTTCAAGGTGGCGTAGCGGCGTTCATCCGGAACAAGAACTGTTTTCATGCAAATCCTTTCGACGCTCTGCCGCCTGACAACGCGTTCTAAATGCCACTTTTGTATAAAGTCGCAGCATGGCATTTATGGTGTAACCTAAAGCCAGAGTCGGCAACATTCCGAGGGCTATTTTAACTGTATTTTGCCTGCTTCTCCAGTTGCACAGGAATGTCGCATTTTACTGATTTGCATGACGTAATACGACACGCTATTGCTGCAGCGTTTAAGTGCACAGGCGTATCCGGTCGGGCGGTTATCTGGCCGGCTGATGGAGGATTCCCCCCAAGGACTGCGCCCGCCGATTTGCAATCTTGGGCCGTTCCCCATGAGCCGCACAGGCGGGCGGCGATGCGATTAAAAAGGCCAACGCCATGTCGCACGACTGATCGGGAAGGTCACAAAATCGGACTTTATCTTCGCCCGCACGTACGCGGCATTATTTGGACCGACTGCGATATTTCAATCCGCACCTGAGGTTTTAAAAATTCTGTTATTTTCGGACTAAAAAAAAAGTGCGTTTTTCTAAAGTTTTGCGTGCAACATTTCCAAACTTGGATATAATCTATTAAATGAGGGTTAGAAATTCAGGGAGGTTGTGACATGGCAAAGCAGCCAAAACAGCGGCAGAGCACCGATTCCAGAGAAAATCTTGATATTTCCGCTGCGCTTGCCGGTTGGAGTTTTCAACCCGGACAGATCAACGTGCGACTTATCAGTGGTCGTAACAGAAAAAGCAAAATTCAGGTTCGGCTGGAGCTTGGCGTATTGCAGATGGAACTTTCCGGCCGGCCCGATGGCAAGCGTCCTCACAATTCACGTTCTGAACTGGACTATCAGTTTTCGCGGCTCAACCGTCACATTAAGACCCATAACTCGGATCAGGATTTCCAATTGGTGGCACGTGATTGTCAGGCGTTACGGCAGGAATCCGCCTTGTACTACCATCGCTACCTGAGCATGTTTATTCTGGGCCGCTTCGAGGCTGTGATCCGTGATACTCAGCACAATCTGGATGTGCTGGATATGTGCCGAAAATACGCCGCGTCCGAACGTGATCGCGAACACTTGGAACAATACCGCCCGTATATCCTGATGATGCAGGGCCGCGCACGGGGAATGGTGGCACTTGAGGCGGGCTACGCCAAAACGGCATTGGCATATTTGCGGGGCACCCTGCGAAAAATTATTTCCGCGTATGGCCAGCCGGAGGCCCGCAAGTCCATGGAGGCCCAAACCATTCTGGCCATGATGCGCGACATACGTCGGCAGTTGCCGCCCGATCCGCGCGTGGAATTGCACCGGCAGTTGCAACGGGCACTTTCGCATGAACGATATGAGGAAGCCGCCTCTCTGCGGGATCAATTGATGGCCCTTCAGGCTACCGATGCCGCCAGCGCGGGAGAAATTCGCGCCGGCAACTCGCCTGTTTCGCACCGGCGCGAAAGCCGCGATCGGCTCGGGCGGTTGCCACGCGGTAGATCTGCAGGTAATCAGCGCGGTAACCACGATGCTCAAGACGGGTCCGCTGCCTGACGACACAATGGCACAATCCATCCGCGAATGCGCGGCTTCTGGATGATGACCGGCACCTCGAACGTTGCGCGCCTTGGCTTACGGAATTTGGTCCTTGAACTTTTCCTTAAATTCCGCAAGCGATGTTATTCCTTCCGGAAGAACCGCCTGTTCCGCCACTAGAACGGGGATGCCATCCACAATCGGATAACGCAGTCCGCCAACCCGTGCAACCAGAAATTCGCCCTCCCGGGTAAGTTTGCTTCGCGTCAGCGGGCAAACCAGTAACTGCCAGATGGCATCGTCAAGCATGGGCGTTAATCCTTTGTGCCGGTCGGCTCTGCCGCCAATGATAATTATATTCGATGAACTCCGATCAACTCGGCCGCAATAAGCTGCTCGATTCGGAATATCTTACTCCATTGCGCTTTTGAATTTTAGCAGAATATCGATTTGCGGCCAGTTGCCGCCGTAAGAATATTGATTTGGTCGCCGCCCAGCTGGCTCTCGGAATTGGTTTTCATCATTTTCCGAGATTAAAATCTGCGGAGATGCTTCAATGCATCGCGTCGCCCACCGCCATTACCGGGCAGGTTGATTCCCGCAGAACTGCCTCTACGGTCGTTCCCAGAAAGAACTTTCCCGGGCGGCTGCGCCCGTGGCTTCCCATGATGATAAGTTTTGCTTTCCATTCCGACGCGGTTTGCATTATTTCCATCGGCGGACTGCCGCGCCGCAAGAATAGCTGCACATTCGACCGATCTATTCTGGCCAGCAGCCGATTGCACAAATCCATGGATTCACGTTCGATAGCCGCAAAACCAAGAGCGGATACATCAGGTGGTTCGGTGATCGGTACGGGTGAGGCGTCGATTACATGCACGACCGCCAGCGTCGCGCCCAATTCCCTGGCCATTGAATGAGCGGTTTCCAGCGCATGTACAGCCGGCAAGCTGGCATCAATTGCCACAAGAATTCGATTAAATTCCGTTTTCCGCGGCGGTGACGCAGATTTCTGCACCTCGTTCGCCAGGCGGGCACAGGCGTTTTCAAGCTGACTGGCACGCGCGCCGGAGTCCGACGAGCTTCGCAGCAGATGCAGCACTTCTCTGGCGGTTGCGGCCAGTGTGGTTTCAGGCATAGTTGCCTCCATTGCGGAATCCAGTCGCGGCAGATGCCGCAAAAATTCTAAGATGGCAGATTCCAACTGCTGCGAAGGAACGCAAGGGCG
The DNA here is from genome assembly GCA_021852225.1 of Planctomycetota bacterium. Next base: position 12,685 of record JAJZOA010000364.1, on the reverse strand, counting down.
CGATTGGCCCGCCGTTACCAATTCCGAAAATTGCCAACCCGGTCTGGCCCGTCTGGTGTTTTCGGAGAACCGCCGGGATCCGCCGCTCGGCCCCTGCGGCCAACGGCAGATTCGGGCGCTGGCCGCGGTACCAAAACCGTGCCATCAGCTTCACTGCCCATCGTCACTTGTATCCTGCCCGGTTGACAAACAAAATCGGTTTGAGTTTGGCATTCGCTATCAGAAAAATCCACAGGCAACGCATAGGATAATATCCGATGGCGGCACGCGCCGGGCGGCAAGTGATTACCGACGATCAAAAAGCTCGTGATTGCCTTGTGGACCGGAGAAATGACACACTTGGAATCTATTGCCTGCTGGCCGAGAATGCGACGGTTTAAATCTGGTGTAAGGCGCTTAAGCCATGGTCGGGCTACCGACGGCACCGGACCGGGCATGCTTATGGCTGCTTCCTTCCGGACCTGACCAGGTTCACAGTCGACCCGTGCATCGGGCCCGACCATGGCTGAAGCGACAGAGTTGCAAGTATAGCACAAACCGGACGAGAACGGAAACAATTGCCATTAATCGCGAATTTGAATGGATTAAGCCGGAATCGACGTTCTTACTTCAGTCTTGGACTCTACATTCTGGTCGTGGTCTACCGCTCGCCCGTGAGCTTATCGTACGCGTCTTGATATTTTTGCAGAGTTTGGGCGACGACATCTGCGGGAAGGATTGGCCCAGGCGGCTGTTTATTCCACGCAAGAGTTTCAAGATAATTGCGTACATATTGTTTGTCGAAACTGACGGGTTCGGTTCCCGGTCGATAATTTTCCGCTGGCCAGAACCGGGAGGAATCTGGTGTGAGGGCTTCATCTATCAGAATGGGACGCGATTCACCGAATGGAATGCCCCATTCAAATTTTGTGTCCGCAATAATAATACCTCTGGCCAGCGCAATTTTAGCCGCTTCTTCATAAAGCCGGATCGACATGTCGCGCACAAATTCCATGGTTTGCAGGCCGGCAATCTGTACAGCGCCCGCGAATGATATGCTTTCATCATGACCCGCCGCGGCTTTGGTTGTGGGTGTAAAAATGGGCTGCGCAAGTTTTTGACACCGCTCTAGTCCGGTTGGAAGGTCAATTCCGCAGACTGCGCCAGTGCGCTGATATTCATTCCACCCGCCGCCGGCTATATAACCTCGCACCACGCATTCCACTGGGATAACGCTGGTTTTCCGCGCCAAAATAGATCGGCCGGCAAGTTGTGCCGCAAACGGCTGAAGCGACGCGGGGAAATCTTCCATCCGCGTGGCCACCAGATGATGCGTGACTATGCTGGACAGCCTCTTGAACCAGTAATTGCTTAGCTGGGTAAGAATACGACCTTTACCCGGTATGGGCGTGGGCATTATGACGTCAAAAGCACTAATGCGATCGGTTGCCACAATCAGCAACGTATCGCCAAGGTCGTAGACATCGCGAACCTTCCCGCGGCGCACAGCCAGATTCGGTATGGATGAATTCATCAGAGCGTCGGATAGGGGTGGCACATTCGTTCCTTTATTCCAATGCTGACCATTTTCAGTTTACGCGCCGTGGTTATATGCGTAATGCGCAAACCCTGCAATGCGGTGGGAAGCGCGGTCTGATGCACGAACTTATTGGGGGATCAAAAATTGGCCAATTCGGCCGGTTTTGCAGATCGCCAAATGCGACTGACGCGTGTTCCCAAGCCGAGGATAAATAAGTCCACGACCATAGAACTCTTCTAATTTCGAAGTGCCTTCCTTCTATGCGTTAATTTTTTCCACAAGGCCAGGCCGTTATTTTGCTGGATTCGGCCTGCCGCGGAATTTTTAATAAGCGGCGAAAATGAGCTGCGGATGGGGGATGCGGATGGCGATTGGCACGTTGGAACTTTCCGAGGCCTGTTAATCGTTATATATTTTGGTAAAGCTGCGCAATTACGGTGCGTGCCGTGATTTGGAATTTTGTTGTTGACTAAACGCTTCCGGGGCATCTTATGGCTGAACAGATTCGCAATTCTGAATGCAATTCCCAGCAAGACGGGGACAATCAGGCCGTCGCCCGCCGCTTGGCCCGTCTAGCAACCATGCCGGTGGACACAACCGGTCTGGATTGTGCACTACGGGAGCAAATTTTGGCACCCAAAAGAAACGTTGGCACCTGGCGGATCGCCGTATCTGGCCTGGTTGCGGCCGCAGTTATGTTGGCCGCATTTCTAATCCCCCTTATGGTGCCCCATAGCAGCCGGGCGTCGGTTAACGATCTATCACAAATTTATAATCATATGCTGGCTTCACCCATGTCAGGCGGAATGACCGACGCGCAGAAAAATAATCTTCAACGCATGTGTTCGCCTCAGGCAGGGCATATGGCCAATTGTTGCATGCAAACTCTTCATCATCATCGTGTGGCGTGCATGCTGGTAAAACGCGGCAATCAGACGGTGGGGGTGGTGGTTGTGCCTGCCGGAAAACTTGAATATCCACAGGGGCAGCTTCGACGATTAGACGGTAAGTCCTTTATCGTGCAAAAGACCGGTCAGTTGAATATGGTGATTCAATCCGGCAGTCGGCATTGGATATGTGTGATGGGGCCTCAGCAGGTAAGTAAGCTTATGTTAATTGCTAATCAGATGCATTCGAGTGGACGGTGAATTTGATTTTAGAGTCCGAGTATTTGACTTGGTTAAATAAGACTTATTTGACCGCCAGCCACGCATTTACCTGTCGGTCTATTGCTGTTTTATCGCGGCGACGGATAATCTGGACCGTCCTGCAGGAAATCGTCGCGAGCGCTGACTTGCCATCGGAAATAATCGGGGCAATGTGCTTAAATTATCATCGCCGTCGCGTTATGTGGTCGGTTAACGCAGAGAGGGGCTTTTGGTTATCGATGAAAGAGGAGTGTAAACTGCGTGGCGCGGTCGCTTAAAAAGGCAACAGCCGCCCGGTTAACAACCGGTAATAAGAAAGTTAAACCGGGCGGCGGATTGAGGAAAGAACGTTATAAGGCTCCGATGCAAAATTATGTTGACACTTTCGCAACGGAGAATGAAATTTTACTGACCCTGTCCAGAGGGTAACTGGCGGCCATGAAAATACCAGTCAGGATGGTAATGGCCTTTGCCGTCAATTGTTGACGCAGGCGGAATGAATGTCGGCGGGCTGTTTGTGCCGGTGAGGGCATAGGCACCCGGGTTGCTGGATGTGGAAGTGCATCCACCAACCAGCGCCACGACACTTGCCCCTAAGAGGAAGGTTGGCAGCACCTTGATTATAACAAGACGTGTGCGAGGCATGATTTTTCTCCTTTTGCGGTTCCTTCGGCCACAGGTATCCGGCACGTTGCCGATAACTCAGCCACGTTTAATCAGACGAAGCCGCCCGGCTAAACGGTTCCATTGCCAATTGTTTATTACTGTTGGGAGCGGGAATTGAAAACGCCGGAAAGCAATTCAAAGCGCTTTTACGAATTAGTTTGGCCAGAACGATCAACGGTGCTTCGTGCGGCTATGTTGATGACGCATAACGCCGGAAAAGCCGAGGAAATTGCACAAGAAGCACTTGTGAAAGCATGGCGTGGCTTGCATCAGTTTGATGAAAAGGGTGGGAATCTGCGCGCCTGGTTGCTGACGATACTGCGGCATACCTGGGTTGACCGCCTGCGGTCTGATGGTGCGCACATTCATCACAATGCGAGCCTGGATCAATTATGTGAATCGGGCAATGATCCCGCAGATACGGATGCTGTCGCGGAAACGCTGGATATTCGTAATGCCGATGCGATGATGGAGGCTTTTTCGGATCAAACTGTGATTGCGGCGCTAAAATCGCTGCCGGAAGATATGCGGTGGACCATCCTGCTTGTGGATGTTGTACAACTAAGCTACGAAATTGCTGCAGAGGTATTGGCTGTGCAAGTGGGAACGGTAAGATCGCGGGTATCGCGTGCCCGGGAGACATTGCGCAGACGTTTATCAATGCTTCCGGAAGAGATTGCGGATAAGAGTGCTTGAATCCGCAATTGCAGTGAATTCCGAAGCGATACATTGGAACTGCACCGGTATAACAACTGCAGAACCCGGATCAAGCATTGCGGCGAAATGCCATGAGCGGCCAAAACGCGAGATCCCGTAAGATCGGCACCGGCTTCAATTCCCAACTTTTCACCGTTGCGACCCAGTGCATACGGACATTGGACGGCGTTGCTGTTAATAAGATGCCCCATTTCATGGGCAATTGCCGCGGCAAGCTCATCATCGGTCAGATGTAAGGCCAGCCCCCGGGTAATATAAATATCCCTGTCTGGCCAGGTCCACGCACCAAGCAAACTGCTATTGACGATCCGGACATGAATTGAATTATGTATCCAGCCGCGGCATAAGCGATCGCATAACAGTTGTGCGCGCAACTGCTGCGAACCGCGAATAACACCACCGCGCTGCAAAACCCATTGGCTTTCGACGGCGGACTGGTCGCCAGCGTCCATTCCAGAAGTGCAACCACCCAAAACCAGCAAAAGCAATATTGAGCAGGCTCGCGCCATCCAATTTCTGTTCATGCCAAAATAGCACTACAAAATCTGTGCCAATTTATAAAACTGTGGGCAATTTGCATCTAAATATGCCGTCGTCCAACATTATTGCCTTATTAACAGACAGTTTCGGATAGTTTGCGGATAAATCGGGCGAAGCGGCTTGCGTGCATAACTGTCGGCATCGCATATTTTGTTTCAATTCGGTTGCACCTCAAGGGAACCAAATTCTGACAATCAGTGGAACTTTTGGCCCCGTGTAGGGCGTCTTATTTATTGTTCCCGCAGTCGCGAAACCGGGTGTCGGTTCAGGTTGCGGGCGGACGCTTAATATAGCGAGGTGGTATCATGTTTACGTTAAACCTGAAGAATGGGCTGGTGTTGGGGGTATTAGTCGGCTGTGTGACCGCCGGCGGCATCATGGCGCAGGCAGCGACATTTGCCAAGAGTCAAAACGGGAACGTCGCGGCCAAAGCAACATTCAATCCCGTGGCATTTACTGATTCCAAGGGGCATTACCACCCGGATTGGTACTTTGCGACTTTGTCGACAAGCAATAAGCGACTTGGGCTTCCAATGGTTCAGATCTCGCCGTATGCCTTGACGGGGCGCGCTCATCTTGTGTCATCTAATCCGTCGCTGTTTACTGATTCCAAAGGACATTACCACCCGGATTGGGCGATCCATGGTCGCCCGTGAATACGCAACTGATTGAATGTGCATGGCGTTATGCGCCATGTCCGCGACTTGGCGGCAACCGGTTGTAGTCAGGTTGTCGGCCAGTGGTGTCGACAATCCGTCGACGCGGGCCTGCTTAAGGCATTTTTTTTAAGTGGTGGCCCGAGATGCCACCATTGATTAGAATTATCTCAATTGCAGACGGAAGTTGTTTCACACATTTTCAGGAGTTTTTATATGAAGCGGTTTTTGAAGATGTCTTGCGGTTCGGCAATTGGATTGGCTTTATTGTCCGCCGTTGCGTTACCCCTCCATGCAGCCTCGGTGGCTAAGCCGGTAATAAAGAAGATCACTGCGAAAGGGGAACTGCTGGATATGGCGTGCTACAGCACTATGGGCATGACGGGGCGGGCGCATGGCAAAACCTGCGGCCAAAAGTGCCTGGCCAGTGGCATACCCGCGGGCATCCTGATCGGCGGTCATGCGTTTACGCTGCTGACCAATCCTAAGCCGCTGGCAAAATATGTCGGTGTGCAGATTAAGGTGGTCGGAAAAGAGGATATGAAGGACAAAGTGATTTACCCGACCAAAATCTGGTGGCGCATGGGCGATATGTGGATGAAGATTCATCTGAGCGATAACCTTCATCAATAAGGCTTCACGGTTGCCCGTCGGGTTTGCAGTACCGGTAGGCAATTTTAACCCGGAGTATTTGACGGTTGAAACTTTTTTTTGTCATTCTGGTCTGCGTGAGTGTGCTTTTTGCGCCGGTCTCGCGGCCGGCGCAATGCCGGATTGCGGGAGGCCGTGATATTCATCGCAGGCCGATGAGGCAAGCCCGGTGTATGGCCACGATGCCATGCTGCCGGTGTGGCCCTGTCGGCAACGCCTGTATGCGGCGAATGAATGGCAATCCGTGCACGGGCCTTCCGCAGACCGGTGGCGGGTCGCGGCCGTGCTCCAAATGCCGACTGACCGGTTCAGGCGGATTTCCGTTGGCATTTTGCCCCTCCGTATCGATTGTCTTGAATCCTGTTATGCCGCGACTGGCTGCGGCGGCATTTTGTTTTCATCATGCGGTAATCCGGTCGGCGGAGGTTCGTCGGCTGCCTTATTTCCGTTGGCACACACCGCAGAGCCGGTACATCGTATTAATAATCTAAAATATCTACAAATATAGATCTTATATGTGTGTGACGGCGATTTCGCCATCACAGGCATTTATTGCCCGCGGCGTCCGTCCAGACCCGGATCGCCGGGCCTTGGCAACTATATTTGGGGTATTTTAATGCGACTTCGATTGATCACGACCGGACTTATCGGAATTATTTGCGCGATATTTGGCTTTATGCTGGCGATTGTTCTGCAATCGACCCTCGGCCATGCCGTCGGCGGTGGTGTTGCCGGACAGAGCAAACCAAACAAAACGGCCGAATTATCTGCCACGAAAAAGGCCGTCCCCAAACGAAAGATACTGTATTGGTGGGACTCCATGGTCGGAGCATCGTCTATTTCGCCCAAACCGGGCATCAGTTCCATGGGTATGCCGCTCAAACCGGTTTATGCGCCATCAAGCGAAAGCAATAATCCGGGACAGGTTCATGTGGATCCCGCCATGGTACAGAACATGGGCATTCAAACCGGTTTGGTCACCCTGGGAGCATTGACCAGGCGGGTACGGACTGTCGGCACGTTGCAGGTAGCCGCACCAAAACGCGTGGCGATCACCGTGCGCGCGGATGGCTGGATTGGCAAACTGTTTGCGACCACCAATGGTGCGGCTATCCGGCGTGGGCAGCCGCTGTTTACGCTGTACAGTCCGAAGATTGTGGCCGCGGAGCAGGAACTCGTGGCGGCTCAAAAGATGGTTTCCATGGCCGGAAAAGGTGCGGACAGGCAGGCGATTGGCCAAGCCCGAGAACTGGTTCGGTCTGTGTCCATGCGGCTGAAATTTCTGGGGGTGAATCAGGTTACCATTCAAAGGGTCCTTAAAACCCTGAAACCGGAAGTGTATGTCACTTTTACCAGTCCCGCCAACGGCATTCTTGCGGAGATAAAAGTACAGCAGAAATCGCCGATTACGGCCGGCATGACCGTGATGCGCGTGGATGATCTTTCCACACTTTGGCTTAACACCTATGTGTATGAGAACCAGCTTCCCTGGATTGCGATGAAACAGCGCGTAGTGGCCAGTATCGCGGCGTTTCCCGGCAAACAATTTACCGGCCGCATTATTTTCATAGACCCGCTTGAAAATCCAGAAAATCACACAATCACAGTTCGTGTGGCTCTGGACAATTCCAACGGGATGCTTCGCCCGGGAATGTTTGCCCTGGTGGATATTCTTACCAGTCCGTTGAAGCACACCATTCTGGTGCCGCGCCGCGCTGTAATAAACACTGGTACCGGCGAACTGGTGTTTATTGAAACGTCGCACGGGCATTTTGATCCGGTAAAGGTCACGACCGGACTGGTGGGGGCGCATGGTCTGGTGCAGGTAATATCCGGACTCGGGCCGGGGCAAAAAGTGGTGACCAGCGGTCAATTCATGATTGATGTGGAGTCTCAATATAGCCAGCTTAAGGCGCGTTTTTTGCCGAAAGCCACGGCGGCGAAGCCGGTCGTCGGCACTACGCTGGCCCCGAAAATATCCAAATAGTTGCGCATTGGCGCGGGTGATTCTGATTTCAAACCCGATTGTTCCCCGAAAATGGACCACAACATGATCCGTAAAATTATTGAATTGTCTGTAAAGAACCGCGTGCTGGTGGTGCTGTTATCACTGATGGTGGTGGCCGTTGCAGGCTGGGCCGCTTTTCACAGCAAGCTGGATGCGGTTCCCGATTTATCTGACGTGCAAGTGCTGGTGCTGACCAACTACCCCGGTCAATCGCCCGGAGTCGTGGAAAAGCAAGTAACCTATCCGCTGGAAACGCAGTTGATTCACGCGCCAGATGTAAAAGCTGTACGCGGTTCAAGCATGTTTGAATATTCGCTGGTGACGGTGGTATTCAAAAATGGAACGAATCTTTACTGGGCGCGAAGTCGCGTACTCGAATACCTCAGTTATGCCAAAACCCTTCTGCCCGTGGGCGTTAATCCGCAACTTGGTCCAGACGCGACCGGGGCGGGCTGGGCTTTTCAGTATGTGCTCTATCCCGGCTGGTATGCCCGGCATCATCCCAATGGGATTTGGCATAACGGTCAAACCAATCATTGGTACGCACATCGAGCACAGGCGCCGGTGAAAGACCGCAGGCAACTGCAACTGGTGCGGGCTTTTGACCATCCGGGAAAATCACCGCTGTCGGGGCAGCCTCTGGTATCATGCGATATCAATCTGGGCCAATTGCGGTCGCTTCAGGACTGGTTCGTACGATATCAGCTTGAAGCGGTGCCGGGTGTTTCCGAAGTAGCCGGGCTGGGTGGTTTTGAAGAGCAATACCAGGTGGTGCTGGATCCCAACAAGTTGCGGGCGTATCACCTCGGCATCAATCAGGTAACGCTCGCCATTCAACAGTCCAATAATGATGTGGGTGGCGCGGTCGTGGATCGTGGCGAATTTCAATACATTGTGCGCAGCCGCGGGTATTTGAAAAATGTCGGGCAGCTAAGAGATGTGCCAGTTGGCCAGGCGAAGAATGGCACGCCGATTTTGCTGGGTACCGTCGCCACGATACAGATAGCCGGCGCGCAGCGGCTGGGCGTTCTGGATTGGAATGGTCTGGGGGAGGCGGTGGGGGGTATTGTGGTGGTCCGTTCGGGCGCGGATACCTACAGAGTGATTCAGCAGGTCAAAAGGAAAATCGCGGTCCTGACCAGCAGTTTGCCGCCGGGAATCATGTTTAAAACCGGCTACGATCGCACGAATCTGATCAGCCGTTCCATTCATACTCTGTCCGATACGTTGATGGAGGAAATGATTGTTGTCGCGGTGATATGCCTGGTGTTTCTGCTTCATGGGCGCAGCAGTCTGGTGGCGATAACGGTTATTCCATCCAGCATGATTATAAGTCTGGCTATTTTGTACTGGTTGGGGATCAGCGCCAATATTATGAGTTTAAGCGGGATTGCCATTGCGATTGGAGTAGTGGTGGACAGCGCGATTGTGATGGTGGAAAACGCACACCAGCATATAAATCGCGATGAACAGCGCGTCACAAACGGATATCCGCCAGTACCGCGAGCCGACCTGATTCTAACCGCGGCGGCGGAGGTCGGGCCGAGTCTGTTTTTCAGCCTGCTGATTATTACGGTAAGTTTTCTGCCGATATTTGTATTGCCGGGCGAAAGTGGCAAAATGTTTTCGCCGCTGGCGCTTACCAAGACCTTCGCGATTGCCTCCGCGGCGCTGCTGTCAATTACCATTGTGCCGGTGCTGATGATTTATTTCATCAGTCCGCGATTGTTTCCGGAAAGCTGGCCACGATGGATTCAATCGCCAGTTGCCCTGGCTATTGTGATTCTGCCGGCAATAGGCCTTTATCATGTGATAGGCCTGGGCAGTGAACTGGGGCACTACCGCGGGTGGCTGTGTATCGGCTGGATGGCTCTGGCGATATTGTTGGTCATACCGCAGGAGATCATTCATGAAGACCACAATTTTGTGGCCCGCCTGCTGCAAAAGTGCTTTGATCCTGTTTTCCGTGTCGCCATATTTTTGCGCTGGCCAATTCTTGTCCTGATGGCGGGGCTTTGCCTTTCAATTTTCTGGCCACTGTCCCGGCTGGGAACGGAATTTACGCCCCCGCTTTACGAAGGGGATTTGGAATACATGCCGACGACCTACCCCGGTATCAGTGTTGGGGCGGCACGGTATGTACTGGGGCAAAGCGATAAAATTATCAAGAGCTTTCCCGAAGTGAAGACTGTTTTCGGCCAGATTGGCCGCGCGGATACCGCCACCGATTCGGCACCGATGAATATGGTAGATACCATTGTGCGGCTTAAACGCCGGGCACAATGGCCCAGCGCGCCGGTGAGGCGATTTTATGATTCCTGGCCGCACTGGATACAGTGGCCCTTTGCGCATACGTTCTGGCCTTCCACAGCGCACCTGACGCTGATGCAGGTAAAGCACGGCTGGACGGGTGCGGACGGGAAACATCATCCGGGAATGGATGAGGCCCTGAAAATTCCTGGTTTTGCCGTCTATTGGACGATGCCCATCGCCAATCGGGTGAACATGGTGAATACGGGCAGCAAAACACTGCTGGGTATCCGGGTGTTTGGCGAAAATCTGGCAGTGCTGGGCAAGGTTTCCAATCAGATTGCCCACGCGTTGCAGGGTGTTCGCGGAACTGGAAGTGCGATTGCGGACCAGCCGCTGGGGGGGTATTACCTGAGCATTCATATCAATCGACTGCGTGCGGCGCGATATGGCTTAACCCAGGGCGCGGTGCAGAAAATGATCACCATGGCCATCGGGGGAGAGCCGGTGAGCACCATGGTGCTTGGATTGAAGCGGCTGCCTGTTACTGTGCGGTATTTCCGGAATCTGCGCGGGAGCGACTCTGCCCTGAAAGCCTTGCCCATCGCCACACCCAGTGGTGCTTTTATCAATCTGGGAATGTTGGCCAATATCCACTACAGTTCGGGTCCGCCGGAAATAGACTCCCAGGACGCCTTAACACTTAATTACATCAACATTACATCAACTGTAAATGACACCATTGGTTATGTACACCGTGCCAATGCGGCGATCCGCAGTCACGTTGTGCTTCCCGTTGGCTACACTTACCAGTGGATCGGTCTTTACAAACAGATTCAGGAATCCAATGACCGCCTGAAACTCGTCATACCATTGGTGCTTCTGATAATTTTTATTCTGTTGTTCGTCGCGACTGGAAGCGTCGGGCGCGTGCTGGGTGTGCTTCTTTCCGTGCCATTTGGTCTGGTGGGTGCGATATGGGCTCTTTATTTTCTGCACTACCAGCTTTCGGTGGCGGTCTGGGTCGGGATTATCGCCTTGGCCGGTCTATGTGCGGAAATGGGACTGGTGCTGCTGCTGTACCTGGATGTAAGCTTTAACGAGGCCAAACATATGGGCGTTCTGCGTGACCGCAAGGATCTGTTTGAGGCGGTCCGAACCGGTGCGGTGCGGCGCATTCGTCCGCAGACCATGACGGTCTGCGCTGCACTGATCGGACTTACGCCATTGCTTTGGGTACACGGCGCAGGGGCAACGGTCATGCGTCGTCTGGCCGCCCCGATGATCGGTGGCCTGGGAACGGCATTTGTTCTGGAACTTCTGGTGCTGCCGGCGCTTTACTATATCGTCATGGGCTGGACGCTGTTCGGCGCACCACGGATTTCACTGAAAATGTGGCGTAAGCCGACCGAATCCACAGGAGACCAGTCATGAAAAGTCGCTGTGTCATTGTACTTCTTCTTGCAAGTCTGACGGGTTGCACCATGCATCCGGCGGGGGAATCGCGCTTGCGTCTGGCGGCGGCGCGCGATGGAAAGCCGTTTGCCAAACCATATGCGCAGCGCCACCTGCCGCCATTGCCAATCAAGGCCACGCCGGACCAACTGGTGGCCTATGCGCTGATCCACAACCCCGCTGTGGAGCAGGCCTATTGGAACTGGCGTTCAGCTATTGATCAAATACCGCAGGCGGGTGCCGAACCGACCACCGTGATGTTGAATGCGGGCACACTTCTGACCAATGGCTCGGCTTCATTGGCAAATTCGACGCTGGGTGTGTCTAACATGGGGAGCGCCGATATTCGCTGGCCTTCAAAAATGTCCGTACAGGCTGAAAGGGCCCTCCACCAGGCTAAGGCGGCCGGATGGAAATTTATGTCAGCGCGTTTTGCCCTCCGCAGGGATGTTCTGACCGCCTGGTACAGATATGTCCGGACTTTTCAATTGTTGAATTTGGTCCAACGCCAATTGGTGATCATCCGGTCGGCTGTATTGCTTCGCCAGGTGGCCGTAAGCACCGGCGGATCGACTTCGGATTGGCTGACCGGTGAAAATTCAATAGACACTCTGCGGGTGCGCATTGCCGCACTGAAGGCCAGAACGCCGTCGCTATTGGCGCGGCTTAATGCGGTGCTCGGTCGATCCGCCACGGCCCCTCTTGACCCGCCGTCGGCGTTGCCCGCGGTTGAAGCGCTGCAGTTAAATGACAGCCAGCTTTTACAACTTGCGGTGCGGCGCAACCCGGATTTACAGGAATTGCGGCAATTACAAAAGTCTGGAAAATTAAGTATCCAGCGGGCAAAAATGCAGTACATTCCTAATTTTGATCTGGGGCTCTCCACATCGCTGGATGGTACAGTGCAGAATTTAACCGGTGCGCTGATTATGCCGCTGTTTCAATATCAGTCGATTAACGCATCCATTGCCCAGGCACGAAGCGACTTGCGGGCCGCCAATGCCATGTTACGCGGCAGAAAAATAAATCTGGACGCCGAATTGACCATTGATCTGCTGGCATTGCAAGATGATCA
>JAJZOA010000180.1:7471-26787 GCA_021852225.1 Planctomycetota bacterium | reverse complement strand
GATCTCGTCATTGTAGATGCCGCGTACGCACGTGATAAATTGCAGAATATTGCGCCCGGGCAATCCATGCAGATCAACGGCCACCGGGCGCTGGTCGTCGGCTGGTGTCGGACCGCCCTTAGCTTTCAGGGGTTGCCGATTGTTTACACAACCTACAGCCGGGCCGCCAACTGGGCACCCGCACAACGGCATCAACTGGCGGTGGTGCTGGTCAAGGCGCGGCAGGGGGTGAACCTGCACGCGTTGTGCCGACGTATAGAGGCCCGCACCGGCCTGGAGGCCTACACCCGTCATGGAATTGCCAGCAAGACTTTCTGGTATTATATGAAATCAACGGGGATACCGATTAATTTTGGGATTACCATCACATTGGGGGCCTTGGTGGGCATGGCGATTGCAGCGCAGACGCTGTATCAGTTCACCCATGACAACCTGCGCTATCTGGGCACCCTAAAAGCCATGGGTGCCACCGATGGCACATTGGCCCGCATGGTACTGGCTCAGGCCTTTTTAACCGGCGCTCTGGGTTTTGGTGTCGGCATGGGAATGAGTGGCGGTTCTTTCATGCTGATCATGCACTTCACGCCCGTAAGCCAGCGGTTGGGCGCGTTTTTGCCGCAGGTGATGATCGGTACCGGCCTGGGAATGGTGGTTATTGTGATGGCGGCGAGTTTATTTTCGCTGGTCAGTGTGATTCGCCTGGAGCCGGCGGTGGTATTCCGTTGACCGGCCGCTTCGCGCCGGTGTAAATTTCGATGGTTTAGAGTGTATCCGCATGAATCCATTGGCAACAGAAGAAAGTAGCGCCGGATCCGCCCTGCCAATCGCGGTGGCGTGCCGCAACGTGGAAAAATCCTTTGGCCAGGGCAACGCACGGACCCGGGCACTTAATGGTGTGGATATGGAGGTTCGCTGCGGAGAAATGCTGATGCTGGTCGGTCCGTCCGGCTGTGGCAAGACCACTCTGCTTTCGGTGATAGCCGGAATTCTGGATTCTGATTCCGGCCGTGTGGAACTGTTCAATCAGGTTATGGGAGATCTGCGGGGGGCGGCCAAAACCCGGTTTCGCGGGCGAAATATCGGCTTTGCCTTTCAACAGTTCAATCTTCTGCCGCAATTAACCGCGCAGGAAAATGCGGCGATTCCGTTGTTTATTCTGGGCTGGCCGCGCCGCAAGGCGCTGGCGCGGGCAACGGAATATTTGGATAAGCTTGGTCTGGCGGATCGACGGAATAATTTTCCCAGACAACTGTCCGGCGGTCAGCAGCAACGGGTGGCGTTTGCCCGAGCGTTGATTCATGAACCACGACTGGTGGTATGTGACGAGCCGACGAGCGCATTGGACGGCCGCACCGGTGAACAGGTGATAAGCGCACTGCGTAGCCTGGCGGTTGGTGCCGATCGCGCGGTGATTGTAGTAACGCACGACACCCGGATTTTTCATTTTGCGGACCGAATCGCCCAAATGGACGACGGCCGCGTTTTAAGCACCCACACGGCTCGGGAAATGCTGGCAAAGGAAGGACACAAAATATGATGCGAAAATTTGGCATTCCAGCGCTGGCTGTTATCGGATTACTGGTGGGTCTTCTGGCGGTCAAGCGGGCCAGTCATAAATATGTCTCCGTGCCGCCAGTGGTGACGCCGGTCAGCAATCCGTTCCTAAGCAGCATTGCGGCATCCGGAATTGTCGAACCGGCCAGCCGATCAATTGGCCTGTCCCCGGAATACGGAGGGCTGGTGACCGCCATCCTGGTGAAATGGAATCAGCATGTCCGCAAGGGACAGCGACTTCTGGAACTGGACACAACGGCCATTGATTCGCAAATTCGTCAGGCACAGGCCAATGTGCTTGTGGGGCGGACCCAACTTCAGGAAGCCGAAGCGAATTTAGCAAAGCTCAAAGCTCCGCCGCGCGCCATTGACCGGCCCGCCTATGTGGCGGCCGTGGCCGCGGCCCGGGCCAATTACCGCCTTGCACTTGGGCGATGGAAACGCGTTGAGCCGGCAATTGGGTCCAAGGCTTTTTCCGCGGATGATTTGGCCAACCGTCGCTACGTCTGGCTGGCCGCCAAAGCGGATCTGGCCAGGGCAAACGCGGCTCTTGCCGCATTTAACGCGGGCACATGGAGCCAGGATATTGCCATAGGAGAATCCGAAGTCGTAGCGGCACAGGCAACCGTCGTGGCCCGCCAGGCGGACCTTGATGCGTTGAAAACACAGCGCGGACTGCTGACCGTGCGATCACCCATCGCCGGTACGGTTCTGAAAATAAATACACGCGTCGGGCAGTATGTCGCGGCCGCTTCGTTTGCCAATCTGACGAATAACCCCCAAACCGCGCCACTCATTATTGGCGATATACGGCATCTGAATGTACGACTGCAGATTGACCAGGAAGATGCTTCTCGTTTTGTCCCCGGCCAGCCCGCGGTCTGTTTTGTGCGGGGAATGCCGCGAACTTCCATCGGCCTGACGTTTGTCCGCATTGACCCGTTTGTACTGCCCAAACAGGATCTGACCGGTGCGCCAACCGAGCAGGTGGAAACACGTGTGTTACAGGTGGTGTTTCGTCTGAAAAAGCCGCCCTTTCCGGTGTATGTGGGCCAGCAGGTGGACGCCTTCATTAAAACACCGTATAACTCCCGTCAATGCGGCCTAGGGACTTTCGCCGCCAAACCGGAGCGCAATGTGCCATGACCCATCTTCTACGGAACCTTGGGAAGGACTCCGGTCAATTAAAGTCATCAACTTCGCCATCAGGCAAAGCGGCTGGCGCTTCCCCGGAAATTGTGTGGGCCATCGCCCTGATTCTGGTCGCTGTTCTAACGGGCATTCTGGCCGTTCAAGCCCGCCACAAAATTCTGGTGAACATGAATCAACAAAAGCATATTGATGCATTTGATTCCTATATGAAGGTTATTCCGCTGTTCATTCATCAGCACAAGCCTTATCGTTCGGACCGCTTTCCTTTGCCGCCGCTGGCCATGCTTTTTGTCGCGCCATTTACCCTGCTTTCCCGGCCCGATGCCCAGATGGCCTGGGTTCTGTGCAAACCGTTTATGTTCGTACCCATATTTCTGATGGTGCTTTCCATAGTGCGCCGAGGCGGCGGACCGATCCCGCCGCCGCTGGCGGTGGGCTTAATATTGCTCAGCTGGTTTTTTCCGGTCATCGGCGATATTCAGGAAGGGCAGATGAATCTGCTGATGCTGCTGCCACTTACGCTTTCACTTTGGCTGGCTCAGATTGAAACACCGAAGACGGATTGCGCGGCGGGAATCATGCTGGCTTTGGCCATCTGCATCAAGGTTACACCGCTGGCATTTGTGGCCTATTTTGTTTACCGTCGCCGCTGGACGATTGTGGCATCCATCATTCTGGGTATTGGCTTCTGGCTGTTTTGCGTGCCGGCGGTCTTTTTCGGATGGCGGCAGAATCTGATCTGGCTCCATCAATGGGCGGGGCTTATGATTCTGCCGTACGTGACGCATGATGCGATAAAATTTGCCAATGGTGAATCGATTCCGGAATTTGTCCTGCGTTTCACCACGCACCTGCCGGCCTGGAAAGCGACCGTGAACGGTCGATTGGTCAATCACTATGTAAACATTATAAATCTGCCGGTGAAGGCATCGCATGCAATCGGTCGCATAATTCTGGTCCTTATTGCACTGGGTGGAATGGTATGGGCGCGGCGGCGGTTGCCGAGTTTTAAGTCACGCCGCTATTTGCTGGAAATTGCCGCAGTTTCCATGTTCATGCTGTGGGCTTCCGAACGTACGTGGGTGCCGCACTATGTCACCCTTATTTTTGCATTATTCGCCGCTGGTATGCTGGCGGTGGATACCGCGGCGACTGCTTTAACGCGGCGCGCCGCGGCTGTTGGCCTGACACTTTGCTCGTTTTTAATGATCTGGACCAGCGATGCGGCTAAACTCTTCGGACCGAACGGTCGGCACTATGCCGATTGTGCCGACCTGGTACTTATAAGTTCCCTTTTACTGGCGGTCGTTATCGTCATGGGCCGGTTTAAAAATGGTTTGGATTTCGAGCCGGCGAAAACAGAGGCGCCAATCAGTTCGCAATAAACCCGTGGTAGACTGCGTTATCCATCGCTGTCCGATTTATTGTTGGGCGGCGCAAGATTCAATTTGCAGATCGGACCGCCTCGGCCGTGTGCCGGTACGGCATCTGAGGTTAAATGCATGCATTAATCTGGAGGCGCCTCCATGAATTATGAATATTCCCGAATGACCCGCCGCACGGCACTTGCGGTCCTTGGAACCTCCGCCGTCGGTTTGCTGCCGCATTCCGGACCAGGCGTACTGGCCGCCCCGGTCGTCGGCGCGCCGCGGCTGTACCATGAAAAATTCAGACCGCAATTTCATTTCACCGCGCGCCACGGCTGGATTAACGATCCCAATGGGCTGGTCTATGTGAACGGCATATATCATCTGTTTTTTCAGTATTTGCCAAATAGCCTGAACGGAAATTCCGGTAACAAGTATTGGGGCCATGCCATCAGCCGGGACCTTATTCACTGGCGGCAGTTACAAGTTGCCATCAGTCCTGACAAATTCGGAGGAATCTGGAGCGGATCGGCCGCGGTGGATACCCACAATACCACCGGTTTTCAGCGCGGTAACAATCCGCCAGTTGTGGCCATGTACACCGCCGCAGGTGGTTCATCCAAAATCTCGCAGGGAGAGCCATTTGCCCAATGTCTTGCCTATAGCAATGACGGCGGCATGACGTTCGTCAAATATGCGCATAATCCGGTGTTGGGGCAAATTGTATCGGGTAATCGTGACCCTAAAATTTTCTGGCACGCGCCATCACATCGCTGGATCGTGCCGTTATTTCTTAATGCCGATCGTGGTTTTGCAATTCTAACTTCGCCGGATCTTATTTCTTGGCATAAAACCCAGGAATTGCATTTCCCGCAAAGCCAGGAATGCCCCAATCTGTTCCCGTTGGCTGATCCGGTTTCCCCCCAGAAGCAGCATTGGATTTTCACCGCCGCCAACGGTCAGTATCTGATTGGTGATTTCAATGGTACTGCCTTTACGCCCCGCAGCGGACCGTTTGCCATGGATACCGGAAATAGCTTTTATGCCTCACAGATATTCAACGATATTCCAAAAAAAGACGGCCGCACCATACAAATAACCTGGATGCGCGGCGGCTCGTATCCCGGTATGCCGTTTAATCAGCAGTTGGGATTTCCCTGCACGCTGGTATTACAAAAGTCGGCCGGTGGATTGCGGATCGCACGCTGGCCGGTGCGGGAAATTCACCACCTTTGGCGCGCAGAACACCGCTTGCACAACGCCTCCGTGGCCCATGCCAGTCATCTGCTGCAAACCGTCGCCTCGGATATTCTGGATATCGAAATGGAAATCGCGGTCGGCAACTCACGAGAAATTGCCCTCACCGCAGGGGGGGTATCCATACAGTGGTCTGCCGAGACTGGAGCCATTCGCTGTCTTGGTGCCAGCGGAACAGCCGTCCCGGAAAATGGCCGGTTGGCGCTTCGGCTATTATTGGATCGGACGTCGCTGGAGCTTTTTGTCGGCGGTGGATTGTGCTCCATGAGTTCCTGTTACCTACCGAAGGTTGGCCGCGGTGGCAGCGGGCTGACTGCCAATGGTCGGGGCGCGCGGGTGACGGCATTGGCTATACGCGAGTTAAAATCAGCCTGGAACGATATTCCGCCAGCATGACCGCAACGGTGCGGCGAAACAGAACTTTCCGGTTTGCGGCACTATGCGCCACTCTACAGTCGTGGGCAATGAGGATGTAAGCGGGTTGCTGATTTGCCCTGTTTTGCGGGCATCAAAGCCCACAGCATGACGGCCTTTGGGTATGCACTTAAGGGAGGGCCATGCGCAGAGCGGAGGCGGACTTGATTGGGCGACAGATGATGTAAAGCCCGATTCCGGCGTCTCGTCAGCCGGTCCGCGTTGTCAGGTTGCCGCAGAGTATTGAATCAGGGAGATTTCCACGGCTTGAAGTTCCGCTTCCTGACTTGCCAACTGCTGGCGAAGGCCTTCGACTACGGCGTGGGGAGCCTTGGAAACAAAATTTTCGTTGGCCAGTTTTGCTTTGCCGGCGGCAATCAGTCGCGTGAGTTCCTGCTGACGAACTGAAATCTTTTTGGCTTCGGCCTGTTTGTCCACAATGCCCGCCACAAAAATTTGTACACCAGGGACAAGTGCCGATGCGCTGTCCGCCGGTGGAATGGCCTTAGGATCGCAGGTAAGAATGCCGGCGTTGGACAGCGGCTCAATAATAGCGCGACAGGCGAGAATATTGGCCGCGGTATCGGCGGATTCTGTTTGAATCACGACATCAAGTTTTCGCTTCAGGTCCACATTGTGGCTGTTGCGAAGATCGCGAATAGCGCGCGTAATCTGCTGGGCAAGATCAATATCTTTTTCGGCCTGAGGATTGTCCAGAGCCGCGTGCGCCGTGGGAAATGGCGACACCACCAGCATTTTCACCGTGCCCGAACCATCGGGCAGTTTGCCCCAGATAGCTTCGGTGACATAAGGCATAACAGGATGTAACAGCGCCAATGTGGCGCGCAGTACATACAGCAGAACCTGTTGAACAACGGTGTCCTTGCGGTTGATGCGCGGCTTGGCAATTTCCAGATACCAGTCACACAGGTCGTTCCAGACAAACTGATAAAATGCGGCGGCGACTTCCGCGAAGCGGAACTGGTTTATGCAACCGGTTGCTCTGGTAATGGTGCTGTTCAGGCGGGAAAGAATCCAGCGGTCGGCAATATCCGCACTCGGACTGGCCACAAGCGACTGAATGTCGGAATCTGACGGTGCCGTGGAAATATCAAGATGCGAAAGAATAAACCGCGACGCGTTCCAGAGCTTGTTGGCAAAATTGCGGCCCGCGTCAAACCGGGGGCTGGTGTTTTTGCCGCTGACCTTGTCTTTTACCACGGGCAGGCGGATATCCTGGGTTTCGGTGGCCATGGAGGCCAGCGTGAAACGCAGCGCATCGGCCCCGTGGCTTTCAATAATATCCACCGGGTCCACTCCATTACCCAGTGATTTTTTCATGGGGCGACCCTGTCCATCCTGAATAACTGCGTGGATGTAAACTTGCCTGAAGGGAATGTCCCCGTGGCAATAAAGGCCGAACATGACCATGCGGGCCACCCAAAGGGTTAGAATCTCCCGTGCGGTGGACAGCACGCTGGTCGGATAAAAGCGGCTTAGAATCTGGTCTTCCGGAGCGTCGCTTGTACCGCTGGCGGGCCAGCCCATGGTGGAAAGTGGCCAGAGTGCGGAAGAAAACCAGGTGTCCAGGACGTCCGGGTCCTGCATGACGCTTTCAATCCTGGGCACCGACGTTTCTGATCGTTCCAGTACCGTTTTCAATTCAGCCAGGCGGGCATCCGCTGCAGGTGTCCGCGTACACAGAACCAACTGCATCTTTGCCACTGAATCCTGTATATTGAAATCCGCGTCTGAAATGCCGTGTTGATTGAGATATGTCCGAATTGCCCCGGCAGACTCCCGCAAACGGCCGCTTAATTGAGACTCATCGCTCTTAATCCTCTCTATTGTTAAATCGTTCCATGACACACAAAGTGTCCAGACCGGAATGCGGTGTCCCCACCAAAGCTGGCGACTGATGCACCAGTCGCGCTTTTTGGAGAGCCACTCCACATAGCCACGGCTGTAGCGGTCCGGCGTTATTTTCACGCCGCCATTTTCAACGGCATCTATTGCGGCCTGCGCAAGACCACTGACGTTGTGGCCATTGGCCAGTGTTATTCCCCCATCCACATCACTCATTTTTACAAACCATTGTTCGCTTAAATAGGGTTCGATGGGCGTTTTGCTGCGGTCGCTGTGCCCCACTTCATGTTCATGTGGCTTGGCCTCGGCAATCAGCCCCAATTTTTCCAAATCTTCCAGAATGGCGCGGCGGGCTTCGGTCGCAAATTTCAGACCAGTATAGTCGTACCGCCTGCCGCCAAATGTACCGGCACCCGCGTCATTCACTTTGCCGTCCGCTGTCAGTAAATTGATCTGCCGCAGATTATGCCGCTGGCCGGTGGCGTAGTCGTTGGGGTCGTGGGCGGGGGTAACTTTTACCACGCCCGTGCCAAAGGCCGGGTCCACCAGCAGGCCATCACCAATAATTGGAATATTGCGGCCCGCCAGCGGAATTTCAACTTCGCGGCCAATTAAATGTTTATAACGCGGGTCTTCCGGATGCACGGCCACGGCGGTATCGCCCAGCATGGTTTCCGGACGGGTGGTGGCCACCACCAGAAATTCCGGATCGCCATCGCGCCGGTCAGCAATTGGATAGCGAATGGAAGTCATTTGGCCTTTGATCGTTTCATAATAAATTTCATCATCCGCCACGGCGGTTTGCAGGTGGGTATCCCAATTGACCAGCCGCAGCCCACGAAAAATAAGGCCATCGTGAAACAATTTGAAAAAGGCCTCTCGCACGGCACGGGCGCATACATCGTCCAAAGTAAAGCGGGTACGCGGCCAATCGCATGAGCTGCCCATGCGTTTAAGCTGTTCAAGAATGCGGTCGCCGAATTTTTCCTTCCATTCCCAGATTCGTCGGACCAATTCATCGCGGCCAAGGTCGTGACGATTGAGCTTTTCCTTTTCGAAAATTGTCCGTTCCACCACGGCCTGTGTTGCGATGCCCGCGTGGTCGAGTCCGGGCATCCAAAGAGTGGCATCGCCGCACATGCGGTGATAGCGCACCAGAATATCCTGAATGGTGCCGTTAATCGCGTGGCCCAGGTGCAGGGCTCCGGTAACATTCGGCGGTGGAATAACCACACTGAAGGAATTCTTTGCGGGGCTTTTGGCGCTGGCGTGGAACCCATTGGTGGCCTTGATCCATTGGGCGAAAATATCCTGCTCCACGGCCTGCGGGTTATATTGGGCGGATAATTCCCGTGCGGATTCCGGCTTGGGATGGCTGGTGGTGTTGTGCTGATTCACAGATTTCCTTTTGTTGACAGTATTTACAGGCCCACCTGGACCCGCTGTTACTCGTGATATAGCCGGCGATGGCATGGGCCGCGGTTTCAGGCGATGGCCGGCGGGTTCGGTGCCGTGCCTTCGCGGGATTCAACATCATGAATCAGGCGGTATTCCACGGCGTCACACAGGGCCTGCCAACTGGCTTCAATGATATTTTCCGAAACACCAACGGTTCCAAAGACGCCCTCTGGCGAACGGAATTCAATGACCACGCGGACTTTGGCGGCGGTTTCTTCGCGGGCGTTTACAACGCGAACTTTGTAATCCACCAGATGCAGTAATTTTATACCCGGATAGGTTGGCTCCAGGGCGCTGCGCAACGCGGCATCCAGCGCGTTAACCGGGCCGTCGCCTTCCGCTGAAGCGGTAATGGCCTGGGCCGCCACAAGCAGGGTCAGCGTGGCCTTGGTCGCCACCTTGCCCTGGCCCTGGCGGGACACCGCGCAGCGGTAATGGTCCAGATCAAAAAATTTGCGCCAACGGCCTATTTCCCTGCGAAGGATAAGTTCAAAAGACGCTTCAGCCGCCTCAAATACGTAGCCGGAGGATTCCAGGTCCGTAACCCGGTCAAGCACCCGCTTAAGTGCGACACGGTCATTTTCAATATTGAATTTGCGGCCCGCCTTGGCGGCAATATTGCTAACCCCGGAAAGCTCAGATACCAGAATACGGCGGGTATTGCCCACGGCGTCTGGCGCGACATGTTCATAGGAACTGGCCAGTTTATTGACCGCGTGAACGTGCATTCCGCCCTTATGGGCAAAGGCGCTGGCACCCACGAACGGCTGGCCGGTGGTTGCGTTCAAATTGGCTATTTCATAAACAAAGCGCGAGGCTTCGGTTAAATGCCGCAGGGAATCGGGCAGCAGACATTCGTACCCAAGTTTGAGCCGCAGATTGGCGATGACAGTCGTGATATCCACATTGCCGCAGCGTTCGCCAATGCCGTTCATGGTTCCCTGCACCTGCACCGCACCGGCTTGTACCGCGACCAGGGCGTTGGCCACCGCCAGACCGCTGTCATTATGCGGATGGATGCCAATGGAAATGTTGACCGCATCCGCGGCGCGGCGCACCCATTGCGCAACATGTTCGGGCATCGAACCGCCATTGGTGTCACACAGGCACACCAGCACCGCGCCCGCCTGGGCCGCGGCCTGAATGGTTTGCAGGCCATATTCCGGGTTGGCTCCCACACCATCAAAAAAATGTTCGGCATCGTATATGACCTTGCGACCCACGCTGGTCAGATAGCGGACGGAATCGGAAATCATTTCCAGATTTTCGCGTAACGACACACCCAGCACTTCCGTGACATGCAGGTCCCAGGTTTTGCCGACCACGGTCACATATTCTGTTTTCGCGTCGCGCAAGGCAGTTAAGCCGATATCGTCCTGCGGCTTGACACCTCGGCGGCGGGTCATGCCGAAGGCGACAAGTTTGGCGTGACGCATGGCAAGCCCGGCGGCTTCCGCAAAGAATGCGGCATCCTTCGGATTGGAAAGCGGATAGCCCCCTTCAATGAAATCCACGCCGAGTTCGTCAAGCCGGGCGCAGATTTGCAGTTTGTCCTGAATGGAAAAGGATATCCCTTCGCCCTGGCTCCCATCCCGCAGTGTTGTGTCATATACCGTTATGCGCGTCATATATACCCCTTCCGGTCGCCTTGGCGACAGGTCTATTGTCGTTTAATTTTTGCAAGTATCAACTGAAGCAGGCCGCGGCAGGGAAGAGCGTTCGCCCATGCCTCCCGGAATACGACGGGCCGGCTCGCCGGTGCGAGTTATACGCGCCCGGAAATGGCAGCGCAGAGACGAATCACCACCGCGACCGCGGTGAATGATCTGGAATCAGAACGCTGTGACGCGGGCTGAAGTCTCTGCACGGAACACCTCTTTTTCATCGCTGTATATTAGCGGAAACCCGGCGCAGGTCAACAAGAAGAGCGACGCGGCTGCGCCCCGAAAATAGACGCGCGGACAACGCGTTTTAAGAATCAATCCTCATTGCTGCGCCTGTCCTGATGAATCCGGATCGCTCGGTCGCTTCGCGGCCACGGTGGGATATTCCCTGTGAATCGCAAAGTGCCGAATTGCACGCAGTCAGGCGATTTCCAATTAAAACAGTCACAGGTCAAACGCGGGGGCTTTGTTTCGCCAGAGGCCTCTGTTACCATATTCCGCCATGACAGACAAAAAGCCAATATCATCACAAACGCCTCTCCCGGAGTCTTTTGTCCTGCGACAGGTCGCCTGGTCGGAGGTGCTGGATTTTTGCCAGATTTTTCGCGCCTTTCGGCTGGCCATACAGCCGGCAAACTGGCTGGCTGCGTTGCTGGCGATAGTATGTATTTATTCTGCCGGGCGGTTGCTGGACGGGGTGTGGGGGCCGCAAGTTTTGCCGGGTGAAATCAGTACGTTTCAAACCATGAATGCGGCCCATTACCGGGCCTATGTCCTGCAGGCTCAGGAGAATCGGCAGCAGCTTCTGACACAGGTATTGGATACATACGCGGGAAATTTATCCGCCGCCCGGATTCAGGCGGAAAGCCAAAACCCGCGAGCGGCCTATGCCACTCTGCGCAATGCATTTGAAAAGCAGTTTCACCGCAGCGTGACCGATTCATATAGGATTACGCCAACCGCCGCCGATGGAACCAGCATTAAGCCGGCAAAATTGCGCAGGCGGGCGGCCAAAATGCTGCTGGCCCAGATGGTTGCGATACGGCACACGGCCGGGCGTGGAATTTTTGATGCGATTTTAAAATTTGAATGTCATCAGTTTTCCCGACTGATTGATAATTCGCTGGGTTTAATCCGCATCGCACCTGACCGAACCCCCGTCAACTCGCCGGATGATGCCACCGCCGCCCCGGTTTGGCAGATTCAGGTGGGGCTGGCCCCGCGATCCATCCATCGGCTCTGGAAATCAGATACCGTTGCTGGGTGTCTGGCGAATATGTGCATCACCGGTCCGAGTTGGCTGTTGCTGGGTGCCGCGCCCATGCAGAGGGCCGCACATGAGGGGGTGCTGTCGCTGCTGTGTCGCCGGACGGGGTATCTGCTTAGTTTGCTGGCATTTCTTGTGATCAGCCTGGCCGCCATCGCGTTTGCCGGGGCCTTTATCTGCCGTTATTCAGCATTGACGTTGGCCGGTGCCCAACCCGAAGCGCGTCCAGTGGTGCGGTTTGTGCGGTCTCACCTCGGTTCGTTCATTAAAGCGCCACTTTTGCCACTTGCGACCATCATTGGCACATCTATCGGATTTGGCCTTATTGCAATGGTCGGGGCGATCCCGCTTGTCGGGGAAGTGCTGATCGGATTTGGTTTTGTGATTTTCCTGATTGGCGGCCTGATTATCATGCTTATGGTCCTGGGCCTGTTGGGCGGGGCGAGCCTAATTTACCCCACGCTTGCGGTGGAAGGTTCCGATTCTTTTGATGCCATTAGCCGTAGCTTCAGCTATGTGTATTCGCGCCCATGGCGGATGCTTTTTTATTCGATCTGCTCCTTGATTTATGGGACGCTGACCTATCTTTTTCTGACGGTCGCGCTGTTTGTGCTGCTGTATGCCGCACATGCGATAGTGGCCCAGGGCATGAGCTTTTTTGGTACCACTCACGGCTGGTATACCGGCGGGGGAAAGCTGGACAGCATGTGGGAGACTCCTCGACTTGGACAGCTTATTCCACCCATTAACTGGTGGGCGATGAACTGGAGCGAATATTTAGGGGCCATGGGCCTGTATTTCTGGCTTTTTATGCTGGTGAGCCTGCTCGGGGCGTTTGCCATGTCGTTTTACTTCAGCAGCAGTACCATCATTTATCTGCTCGTCCGCCAGAACGTGGATGGACAGCCGGTCACGGATATATTTGCGGACCCATCCACCGGATCGCTGGAAAACGGTCGCCGCGGACTCGTGCCCGTCGACACGACCGCGGTGCGATCCGCGATTGCGCCGCCGGAGGATACTGGTACGCCGGCCGGCGGACAATCGGAAGAGGGGCCAATTGACCGGGCCGGACCAGCCGCATCATGAAACAAGACATTTCAACACTTTCCGAACTTTGCAACGTGCCGACCGCGCCCTATGCCGAGGCCTACGCCGCGGCTTGCGTTCGTTCGTGGGCGGCCGAGCCGCAACGCCGAAATAAAATTCTTGTCCAGTCGGATGCCGTGGGGAATCTGCATTTGCTTTACCAATGCGGTTCGCCGGGGCGATCTGAACTGGTGCTGGAAGCCCATTTGGACCACCCTGGCTTTCTGGTGGAAAAAATTCTGCCCGACGGCACCCTTGAAGCCATTTTCCGCGGGGGCGTCAAACCGTCCTCTTTTGATCGGGCCGCGGTGCGTATATGGCATCCAGAGTGCCCACTGGCTTTACCGCATGACACGGCACAAAAGCCCGTCGGCCTATGGATTCCCACACGCGTGCTTTCCGTGCAACCGGCGATTGGTAATCAGCCGTTACGGGTTATTCTGGCCAAGCCGGACGGTCCTGCCGCAGACAGCATACTGCCCGGTTCGATCGGAATGTGGGCTTTGCCCGACGCACTGACCATAGGTCGGTTGTTTGCCGCGCGTGTGTGCGATGACCTGGCCGGGGTGGCCGTCGGGCTTTATGTGTTAGATGAACTTATTGCCCGGGGCGCGGCGGTAAATGTCCGGCTGTTGCTGACGCGCGCCGAGGAAGTGGGCTTCGCTGGAGCTTTGGCCGTGGCCAGCCGCGGGCTGATTCCGGCTTCGTCATGCATTATCGGCATCGAAACCAGCATGGCGATGGCTCACGTTCCCCAGGGGCGGGGGCCGGTTATTCGCGTGGGGGATAAATCGTTGACTTTCAGTCCGGCGTTGACACGCTTTCTTTCCATGCAAGCCGGTGGAATTGCGGATACGGACAATTCCTATCTTTACCAGCGGCAGCTTATGGATGGCGGCACATGTGATTCAAGCGCGTTTGCCGCTTTCGGATACGACACCGCCGCCGTCTGCCTGCCTTTGGGAAATTATCACAACATGGCCCAGCTGCAAATGAACGCGGCCATCCCAACGGCCGGCCCGCACATTGCCGCCGAGACCATTCACCTGGACGATTTTTTTGGACTGGTGCGGCTCCTGACCGATGCTGCGGCAAATTTTGACAGCTATACACCGGACCATGCGGCTTTGCGTCAGCGTCTGGCGTCTATGCACGAACGGGACCAACGGCAACTGCTGGAATCGTTCAAGGTTGTTTAGATACTGCACGAGTTTGGCAGGGACTTAACGGAATGGCCAAAGCGGGCTACACTATCGGGAAAGGGCCGGTTCCGTGTACCGGCTGGCACTGAACGCAGAAAAGGAATCCAAATGCCCATAGAAATCACCATGCCCAAATTATCCGACACCATGACCGATGGCACGCTGGTACGCTGGGCTAAAAAGGAAAACGATGTTATCAAGCCTGGCGATATCATTGCCGAAGTTGAAACCGACAAAGCCACCCAGGAACTTGAAGCGTTTGAAGCAGGAACCGTGGCCAAAATCGTAATTCCCGAAGGCGGAAAAGTCCCGGTGGGAGGCTTGATTGTAGTGCTGGCTAAACCGGGTGAAGATGTCGCAGCAGTGGCCAAAGCGGCCAGTGCCGGTGGTGCCAAGGCACCCGCAGCCGCGGCATCGCCGGTGGCACCATCCGTGGCCGCTCCAGTCCCCGTGATGCCACAATCGCCCACTCCCGGTCCTTTACCCGCGCCGGTGCCAATTTCCCCGGCAATAGTTGCCCCGGTGCCGCCAATTGGGCAGAAACAGCGCGTTTCGCCACTGGCCCGCAAGATTGCGTTGGAAACCGGTGTGAATCTTGCCGGGCTTCAGGGGACGGGGCCGGACGGCCGAATTATCAAACGCGATGTGTTGGCCGCACCAACCGCGGCAGCAGTTTCAACGGTCGCAAAGGCCGGCAAAGCCGCTCCGATGCCGGCGGTTCGGCTGGAAGCCAAAACCATCCCGCTTTCCAACATACGTCAGACGATTGCCCGCCGGCTTCTGGAGGCCAAACAGACCATACCGCATTTTTATGTTTCCATTGATGTGCAGATGGATGCCCTGCTTTCCCTGCGGAAATCCGCCAATGAACAACTTGCCCCGGTCAAGCTCAGTGTGACCGATTTTATCGCCAAGGCAGTAGCCACGGCCATCGCTCAAACCCCGGCAATAAATGCCAGCTTTACCCCCACGGCCATTGTGCAGCACGGCACGGTGAATCTGGGTATCGCCGTCGCCATTGAGGATGGCCTGGTTGTGCCGGTGATTCGCGACGCGCAAGACAAAGGTATTCGCCAGATATCTGCCCAGATAAAGGAACTGGCCGAACTGGCGCGGGCGAAAAAGCTTAAGGCCAATCAGATGGGTGGAAGTACCTTTACCATCAGCAACCTCGGAATGTACGGCATTCGTGAATTTCAGGCCATTGTAAACCCTCCCGAGGCGGCCATTCTTGCGGTGGGGGGTACCGAAGCGCGGCCCGTGGTAAAAAATGGCCAGGTTGTCCCCGCTCAGGTAATGACGCTTTCGCTTTCATCCGACCACCGCGTGGTGGATGGCGCTCTGGCGGCGGAATTCCTCAGCAAGCTCAAGGACATTCTGGAAAATCCCCTGGCAATGTTGATATAGCCACGGGACGGCGTCGTACAAATTATTTTAATCGCGACCTTGGAAACGATTTTGAATCGTGGCTTCAATGGTGCCCGCGCGGCAAAAGATGATCGTCGCGTGCTGGCTATTGGCAATGTCCAGAGCGCTGCATTCGCCGTCAACCGCTGGCCGCAAGGGTGTCCGTGGTCATTCGAAGCATTTCTCCCTGGCGGATTTCACGGAAGAAAAGGTCCAGATAGTGCCGCAGCCGCCGATTGGGGTCGTCCAGTTGGCCGCCAAAATGGCGGTTTGGATCGTTGTAAATAAGTCGCACCGGGTGTTCCTCGATTTTAAGTCCGGCCTGTGCCGCGCGAACCCAGAATTGCATCGGAAATGCATAGCCGCGTTCGGTCAGTCGCAATTCCGCCATGGCGTCAACGCGGTGAGCCTTGAATCCGCAGAAGCTGTCCGTGAGTTCCAGATTCAGATTCCGGTTGATGACCTGCGTCATCAGCATGTTGATCATGCGGCGATCCGCGGGAGGGTCTCCTTCGCGAACCAGTTCATGCATATACCGCGTGCCGCTGATAATATCCGCCTCATCAAGGACTGCCCGCGCCACAAATTCCGGAATTTTGGCCGGCTCATGCTGCTGGTCGCAATCGATCGTGATCACCCATTTGTATCTGTTGCGCGATGCATAAGAAAACGCGTCTATCAGACTTTGGCCATATCCCATATTGCGGCGATGCCGTAAAACTTCAATATCTCCGATCGTTTTAAGAATTTGCGGTGTGGTATCAGAAGAACCGTCGTCCACCACCAGTACATCGGCGGCCGGCGAATGCGCGACAATATCCCCTAGCACCGTTTTCAGGTGACGCTCTTCATTGAATACAGGTACTGCCACCAGAACATTCATTTTTTCACCGCCAGAAACATCACGAAATATAGTAGGAGAGCCATGCGGCAAGTCAAGTACCGCAACTCGCAAAGAATTTGTCTCCCTATTTTGCAGACAGGTGTGTATGTAAAAAGTCACTGGAACGCTGTTGCGCCAAAGCCGCTGCCTCCGGATTAAAGCTGGCTCGCTGGTCGCAATTAAAACCATGGTCTGCTTCATAAACGAATATCTGGGCCGCGGGATGGCTTTTTCCAATCCGTTCCACATCGGTGGTGGGAATATGCTGATCAAGTCGGCCAAAGTGCATCATGACCGGACACTTGGGGATAACGGAAAGGCTCTGGGCGATATATCCCCCATAATACGCGACTGCCGCGGCCACCGGCAGATTCCCCGCCGATAGCCATGCGAGTGTGCCGCCATAACAATAGCCCAGCACTCCAATTTTCTTGCCTGGCAATTGATCGGAAAGATATCGCACGGTGGCCGCGATATCCGTGAGTGCGTTGGGAATGGCATTTTCGCGCTTTACAAGACTCATGCCGACCTGAATATCCGCCGGTGCATAGCCAAGTTCCAAGCCAGGCTGATACCTGTCAAAAAGGCAGGGTGCCACCGCCATCCAGCCTTTTTGTGCCCATGTTGCAGCGCAGTTCTGAATATGTTTATTGACGCCGAATATTTCCTGTATCACAACCAGTCCTCCCAGGCAAGGACCTTGGGGCAAGGCCTGAAACGCGCCCAATTTATGTCCATCGGCAACTTCAATGCTAATCCATGTATTCATAAATATTTATCTCTGTTAAAAAGCGATAATCACAAAAAACAGGCATTCATTTCACGAACGTAAGGGGCGCACCATGGCCGCGCCGGGCCAGGAGCCGCGGATCGCCCGCTGATATTGCGGCGGACAGTGGCGGGATATCTGGTCCGTGGCACCGAGGGCCTCGGCCGCATGCCAACCCCAGCGCGGGTCGTCCAGAAATGCGCGGGCCAGGGCCACCATATCTGCCTGACCGGATGCAATAATATCTTCTGCCTGCCGCGGCGTGGCGATCATGCCGACGGCGCGGGTTGCGATGCCGGATTGCTTTTTTACCGCTTCCGCCAGCGGCACCTGATAATTCGGTCCAGCTGGAATTTTTGCCTGCGGCACCAGACCGCCCGATGACACATCTGCATAATCTATCCCCATTGCCTTGAGCCGTCGGGCAAATTCGACGGCGTTTTCCAGCGTCCAGCCGCCTTCCATCCAGTCCGTTCCTGTCATGCGCACACCTAGAATGACTTCCCGCGGAACAACCGCGCGAACCGCAGCCACCACCTGAAGCGGAAAGCGCATGGCATTTTCCAGATTTCCCCCGAATTCATCCGTCCGGTGATTGCTTAGCGGTGAAAGAAACTGGTGCAGGAGATAGCCGTGCGTGGCATGAATTTCAATGGCGTCAAAGCCGATGGCTACCGCGCGGCGAGCCGCCTGAACGAAGCAATCCGCCACCGTTTGCATTCCATGGTTATCCAAGGCGGCGGGAGTGTGCCAGTGCGAATCAAACGGAATGCTGGACGGTGCGACAGTAAGCCAGGGATCTTCGCCGGGCTTTAAGCATCCATGTTCGGCCGCCCACGGAATATGGGTGGACGCTTTTCTACCTGCATGTGCAAGCTGAATTCCGAACCGGGTCGGACCGGACAGCCGTCGGACTTTCGCCATAACATCTGCGAGCGCCGCCGCGCAGCCGTCGGAATAAAGTCCAAGGCAACGATGGGTGATCCGGCCGCGTCGTTCCACGGCGGTGGCTTCCAGCATCACCAGGCCCGCGCCACTGTATCCAAGCTGGGCCAGATGTTGAAAATGCCAGTCGGTGGCCGCGCCGTCCTCGGCGGAATACTGGCACATAGGTGCCACGACCAGGCGATTGACCAGCGTGCGCGTGCCAAGCGTGATGGGGGAAAACAAAAGGCTGTTCATAGAGTGTCCATGCTCCAAAAGGGGTCCACAAGGGGTAATGGTCATTCGCCTCGGCCCGGCGATTCATAAGGCGCAGGATAATCCAATATCCCTGCCGTCGCCGGTGCACCGTGTGCGGCATTGTTTTATAGCCGTCTGATTGCAGAAAATCAAATATTCATTTGAACTTGACATTTCAAATGGTTGTTTTAAAATGTGAACATGCTGGCGGGCTGCGGCCGGGCGGTGCACCGTGTGTGTCACCCGCTGTTGGCCCCATGCCAAGCTGCCACAGGAATCGCAACCGGATGATGCGGACATGATACGAAATTCTAAGAGCCATGCGCCGGGCGCCTTTGTCGCTAGCGGGCCGCTTCCGGCCGAGGCGGCGCCCGCCGCCCCTGCCTTGTTGACTGGTGCGGATTCCACGCGCACGCGTCTTCTGCTTGCTGCCGGCGAGGCCTTCGCCGAGCATGGCTTTCACGGCACCACCATTGGCATGATTTGCAAAGCCGCCGGGGCGAATATCGCCGCGGTCAATTACCATTTTGGCGGCAAAGAACGCCTGTATGAGGAAACGATTAAATTCGGTCGTGCCAGTTGCAGCCATTCGCGGCTGCTGGAATCCGATGAGCTGGCCCGCATGGAACCGCGTGCGGCGCTTCGGGCGTTTATTGATGCATACATTCAGACCCTGCTTCGGAAAGACCGTTTGCAGTGGCACACCCGAATCATTTGCCGCGAACTCGCCGAGCCGACGCCCGCTCTGGAGGAATTTATACGGGATGTGATCAAGTTGCGCCGCA
>JAJZOA010000180.1:0-7461 GCA_021852225.1 Planctomycetota bacterium | reverse complement strand
AACGGCTGGGCGATATCATTCATCGCCTCGCCACCCGGCGATTAGGTCCCGGAGAAATGGATATGCTGATCGAAAGCATTATCGCTCAGGGACAGTTTTATTACCGGTGTCGGCCGATCATTCTGCGGCTGCGCGGCAAAGACCATTTTGACGCTGGCGGGTTGCGTGAAATCGTGGATCACATCACCCGGTTTTCGCTTGGAGGCATTGCCGCAATCGCAGAAGGTGGACCGTCGCTGAATGTAAATCCACCTTTCGCGGCCGGGCATCACGCCGGCAAGGCGGATCGCGCCGTGGCGGGTGGCACGGGCGCCAAACCGAGGTGAAATCGGCGGTCCGCTGTCCGGGGGTAAAAGCAAAAAGTCCGGGGGTAGCAGGACTCGCGGCAGCCGAACGGAAATTCAATGGGTCAGTTTTGGTACAATCAGGAGTTGCAAGATGAGTAATGTCTCGTCCACTGGCAGCAGCGCCCGGGCGGGCGCAGCAGCGCCCATGAACGCGGGTGAACCGACCGCTGCCGGAGGTTCGTCTGTGGCCGCGCCCCCGCCCAACGGAGCCGGCAGGCGAAAGAAAATATTTATCATCGGAGGCGGCATTTTGCTGGTGCTGGGGCTGGCGGTGGGTGTTCCATGGTATATTCATTCACAAAAATATATGTCTACAGATGATGCCTTTGTGCAGGCTCATGTGGTTCAGATTGCACCGCAAATTGCCGCGCCGGTGCTCGCTGTGCGGGTTCTGGATAACCAGTTTGTGAAAAAGGGCACGGTTCTTGTCACCCTTGACCCTCGAAACTATCTGGCCCAGTTGGACAGAATCAAGGCCCAGCTTGCGTCCGCGCGGGCCGCGGCTGTCGGCAAGCAGTTTGACCTGGCGCTCGTCAATAAAACTTCCAGCGCCGCCTACTCGCAGGCCCAGGCGCAGGTCGTCATTGCCCAGGCCAGCATTGCCGTCGGCAGAGCGGCGATTGCCCAGTCACAAAGCACACTGGCGCAGGCCAGAGCCATGGTGCTTTCGGCTAAGGCGGATATCGCCCGTGCCACAGCCCAGGTACAGGCCGCGCAAGCCCAGGCCGTCAAGGCGAAAGACGATTTTCACCGCTATGCCACATTGCTTAAAACCGGGGATGTAACACCGGTGCAACTTGAGAGTTATCGTGCCGCTTCGATTACCGCTCAGGCGAATGTCACCGCCGCCCGGAAAAATGTCCTCGCCAAAGTGGCCGCGTTGACACAGGCAAATGCGGCGGTTCATGCGGCCCGCCAGGGGGTTCTGGCAGCGCGGGCTCAATTGAATCAGGCCGCCGCCGGTCTTCAGAAATCGCAGGCGCAGCTTGCCGCTGTCAATGTTGTTCCGGAAGAGATTGGGCGCAAGACCAGCAGCTTTCAAAGCCAGTCGGCGCAGGTGGCGGAATTAAAGGCCGCCCTGCGGCAGGCCATGCTGAATCTTTCCTATTGCGTCATTAAAGCGCCGGTCAGCGGTTATGTCACGCAAAAGTCCGTTGAGCCGGGAGATTACGTAACCGCTGGCCAGATACTTCTTAGCATTGTGCGGCCCAACATGTGGGTCATCGCCAATTTTAAGGAAA
This sequence comes from Planctomycetota bacterium, assembly GCA_021852225.1. The sequence goes on along the minus strand of JAJZOA010000180.1, from coordinate 5,873 downwards.
CCGCGCTGACGAAAATGAAACCCGGCGATCCGGTCACCATCAGCATAGATGCTTATCCGAACTATACGTTTGATGGATATGTACAAAGCATTCAAGCCGGCACTGGCGCATCATTCAGCTTGCTTCCGCCGGAAAACGCGACAGGCAATTATGTCAAGGTTGTGCAACGTGTACCGGTCAAAATTCTGTTTAAGAACCTCCCGAAAAAAATGCCCTATTTGGCCTCCGGAATGTCGGCTGTGCCGGAGGTAAAAGTCCAATGAGCGCTGCGGGTTCATCGCCGATAACCGCTGGCTTTCCTCCGGCCAAAAGAGTGATCAGTCCGTGGCTGATTGCGCCCCTGGTGGCTATGGCCGCATTCATGGAGGTGCTGGACACCACCATCGCCAATGTGGCATTGCCCCATATTGCCGGAGCTATGGCCGTGACGGTCGATGAAAGCACCTGGGTATTGACCAGCTATCTGGTGGCCAATGCCATTGTGCTGCCGCTGAATGGCTTTTTTTCGGCCGTATTTGGCCGCAAAAAATATTTTATGGGTTGCATGGCAGTCTTCACAATCAGTTCGCTGATGGTCGGACTGGCACCGAGTTTTCCCATTCTTTTGATTTGCCGGGTTCTTCAAGGCTTGGGCGGGGGCGGTTTGCAGCCAGGAACCCAGGCGATTTTGCGCGATTCGTTTCCGCGTGAAAAAATCGGCGCCGCCATGGCGGTCTATGGCATTGTGGTGGTGGTCGGGCCGGTGCTTGGGCCACTTCTTGGGGGATGGATTACCGATAATTATTCCTGGCGGTGGTGTTTTCTTATTAATGTCCCCATTGGCATCGTGACACTGCTGGCGCTGCTGGTGCTGTTACGTGACCCACCGACGCAACGGCGCGTTAAAATCAGTGAAACGGGCGTGGATTACATCGGCCTGGGGCTGGTCACCCTGGGACTGGCCTGTCTGCAGATCATGATGGATCGTGGCCAGGATGCCGACTGGTTTTCTTCGCCGACCATTCGCCTGCTCGCCTTTCTGGCGTTTTTCGGTCTGGTCGTGGGATTCGTCTGGGAATGGTATGAACCGCATCCGATTATCAACTTCCGTTTGTTGAAGGATAACAACTTTGGCCTGGCGACACTGGGTATGTTCATTTTTGGCGGCATTCTTTATTCCACCACGACGTTGCTTCCGCTGATGGTTCAAACACTCATGGGCTACGATGCCAGGCAGGCCGGCATGGTCCTGGCCCCCGGCGGAATGGTGGTATTCTGCCTGATGCCGCTGGTCGGATTCCTGGTGCCCCGGGTGCCGACGCGATGGCTGATTACCTTCGGTATTCTGGTGAATGTGGCGGCCCTTATGCTGATGGGGGGGCTGAATCTTTCCGCCGATTTTGCCACATTGGCCTGGTGCCGCGCCGTACAGGGGCTGGGGCTGGCATTTCTGTTCGTGCCGTTTAACACCGCGGCGTTCGCCTTTGTGCCACGGGATCGCATTTCCGATGCTTCCGGCATTTTGAACCTCGCTCGCAATATCGGGGGAAGTGTGGGCATATCCGCCGCAACCGCTTTTGTGGCCAACACCGCACAGCGGCATCAGAATTTTCTGGTTGAAAATGTGACGCGATCAAATCCGATCTATCTGCGGGCTTTGCATCGATTATCCGGCCTGCTGGAGCGTGCGGGCCTTTCCGCCGGCCATGCGGTTAAGACCGCCGAGGCGGTCCTGTATAACAATCTGCATGGACAGGCGTCCATGCTTGGATATGTGGATGCATTTCATGACCTGGCGATCACGTTTTTACTGGTCATACCGGTGGCCATGCTGCTGCGTACACCGAGTTTTAAGAAGGCCGCTCCGGCGGTTCTGGAGTAAACGTTATGTTTTTATTAAAAATGACCGGCGTATCGCCTATAATCCTTAAACCGCGTCCGAGGGCAAGGAAGGAGTCGTTTATGTTTTGGAATATGAACAAAGTCCGATTGATCGTCGCACCGGCGCGTTTCGCTTTGGCCGTCGCGGTTATTCCCGGTCTGTTGGCGGGGTGTGTGAATCAGCAAAAGGAAATTGCGCATTATGACCGTGTGCTGCATGCGCATCCTGCCACCAGCGCAGCGCCGCTGGCCGTTGGGCATACACTTACACTTTCCAAAGCGCTGGCTATGGCCAACAGCAACAATGAACGTCTCGCGATCGGCGGAGAGGACTATCTCCAATCCCTGATTGCCCACGACCGGGCCTATGCCACCTTTATGCCCACCGTGGGACTTGCCCCTCAGGACTTTCAGCGGCAGGGCTTTAATGAATCTGGCTTTCCCGGATTGGGTAATGTTTTTCAGACGCATTATTTTGATGTGCCGTTGCAGGCTCAGCTGAATATGAACGTCCTGCGCGATGCCCGGGCTATTCAAGCCGCGGGGGCCTACGCCAGTCAGCAGAAATCCCTGCTGCTGGATATGCAGTCGAACCTTCTTCTGGAGGTTGCGCAAACCTATTATCAGGTACTTAGCGATCAGCGATCGGTAAAAGTTCTGCGGCGCACCCTGCGCGTCGAACAGGCCAATGTGGCATCCATGACACGCAAGGAAAAGGCGGGGGTGGCGCTGCGCCTTTCCGTGTACCAATCCCAGGCGGATGAGGCTTCCACGCGTGTACAGTTGACCCAGTCTCTGGAACGTGTAAACAATGGTCGGGCCACGCTGGCCTATCTGATCGGTGCGCCAAGTCTGGCAGGCGCGGTTCTGGTCAACCGGTTTAATCCCCCGAAATCGATCCCCAGCTTGGCTTCTTTGGACCATATTGCGCTCCAGCAGCGGCAGGACCTGCGGGCGGCCTCCGCGGCGGAACTGGTCGCAAAAAAGGGTGTTTCGGCTGCGGTGGCTGAATATTTTCCCACCATATCCGCCAATTTCAACACTTTTTTATATAAAGAAAGTTTTCCCAGCGACAGTTGGTGGAGCGGTCTGTTCAGTGCCAATTTCCCGATTTTTGAAGGCGGCATGATCTATCAGGATATCCGCAAGTCATATTCCGTACTGCGGCAGACGGCCCTGCGGCGTCAAATGCTGGCCCGGCAGATTCTTGAGGAAGTGCGCATCGCCCGGCAGAACTGGATTACCAGCAACAGCCTTGTGCGCAATCTGTTCACCGAGTGGCGATCTGCTCAGGCGGCGTATGTGCAGGCCCGGCATTCTTACGGTGCCGGGTTGGCGACCAGTTTGGATGTGATAACCGCCCAGGACCGGGCGCTTTCAGCCCGTCTTGGCTATGAGCAGGCTCGTTACACACTGCGCGTGAATATGCTGAATCTTCTGCGCGTGACCGGACGGCTGACCTGGCCGGCGGTGCACGAGTTGGCCATGGCCGAGGGTGTTGCCAAACATTGAACCAAAGCGGCCTGATACACGTCATGGGTCGAAAGCCAGACGGTGCACAACCCGGACAGAAGGTATTCTGGCCATCATTTGATTGTTCCCATTGATAAGTCCGATTGGCACCTCGGTCGTGATTAAAGATCGACGACTGGCCGTCGGGATGAACTTTCCATTAATAAATCAACACATATGCATAATATAAAAACATTTACGGGCTGGTGGCGTCATAAATGGCGGCCTGACGCCGATGCCCAGCCCCTATGTCCTTGCCTATAAAATGAATCTTCCATTTGTTAAGCGTCTGCGGACTAGGCTTTTCACACCGTGCAAATGCCGCCGTGGTTAAACCGCTTTCCTGCAAAAGCTGCACGGCATGATGCCAAAATGCGCGACGATCTTCATTGGATAACCCATCCCGCTGTTTCACTGCTGACTCCTTGAAACTCTTCAACAATCAAAGAATCAGAATTTACACCGCTAGAAAATTCCCGCCAGATGGGGTTCGCGGGACGTTTACGAAATACGCCGGGTGGCTATATTTACCACGCACTCAATCGCTCCGCGGGACGAATCGCCCTGTTTAGTAATGAGTTCGCAATGGTGATGATGATGCCGCTTTTGAGCGGGTTCTGTGAGAGGCCCACGGGCGCATACCGCTGCATACCGCCGCATTCCGCTACGCATATTGGTCTGGTGCCTGATGAAGAGTCATTGGCATTTTGTGGTCTGGCCGCGGACGGATGACGAAGTGACAACATTCTTCCGCGAGCCATTTTCAAATGTTGTGGACCAGGCAGATCAGGCCACCGGAGATTTGCACACTTTGCCGTCAGACGGATAGAATTCCATCAAGCTCATTTGTCTGCGGAGCAATTATCTTGGTCGCACTGGATAAACAATTTGACCACCACCACGGCACCAAGCCGCGAAGTTGCGGCCGCTGGCGCGATGAATCTTGGCAGGCTGGAAAATCTCCTGGTCGCCGGACCGCAGACATCTTGTCTGCCCGTCGCCACCGCGATACATCCATTTCCTCCAATGCCTCCTGTGAGAATGAAATAATCTATTGCGGCTACCGCTTTGATCCTGAATCGCAGCTTTATTACGTCCGCAATCGGACATACAACCCCGTTCTTGGGCGGTGGATTCAACGTGATCCGATTGGTTACGCAGGTGGTGTTGCGTTTTACGAATATTCCTTCGACCGACCAATTTTCGGACTGGATCCGAGTGGCCTCCAAGGGGCGATTCCAATTCCCTCACCTGGTATGGGACTGCCGCCTGTCACCCTCCCCCAAGGCATTCCGACGATCGGTGAACTGATGGGCTGGCTTGGCGAATTAGCCGCCGCTAATCCTGAGCTCGCTGCCGCTATAGGAGTTATCGCGGCAATCGGAGCATATGTGATATGGCGAATGAACGTCTGCTGGCCGGGATATGAGCAATGTGTTTCAAGGGCGCATACGCGATCAAACTGGTGCACCGTTGTTTACCGGCCAAATCAGGGCCTCGGCCGGGTGGACGAGCTTAAATGCGTTGCTCTTCACGAGTCGCGATTTCAGGCGGAATGCATGGAACAGCTAGTGAAATGCCTCTTGGCTTTCTGGAGCGGATATTTCCAGCCTCGCATGCCATGCCAACCATGCTCGCGTTTTTGCTTGCCCTCCGTCGGCTGAGAACCCTCAGGTAGGAATGACGTGAGGAATTCCCCACACGCACGGCATATCCGGCTTTCAACTGAGGAGCAGGGGCTGGATTGCGTAGTGCAATCAACAATATTTGAAAAATTAGCGGACGGCCTTATGGCGGGCTATAAATGTGAGCAACTGACTACGCCGGTGCCGCTGATTAAACTATTGGAGGGTGCCCAAAATCTGAGGCTCAAGGCGACGAGCGATCCGTCGGTGGTCGAAGAGCTTGACCGTTGGAAATTTTGTTTGCGGGCAAGAATCACTGGAGGATCGTCAAACTGTGTCTGCATCGAATTTTATCTGCTTGCATTGCCGTGTCACGCCGCCAGAGGCGCCCGGTTGCTTGCTTTTGATGACTCCGGCCGAACTTATGTGTTGAATGCGCCCGCGCCGTCCTCCTGGCCGGACGAGGATGATTTTATGGACGTGCCGGTTTCCCATATTCCCGTCGTGGGCTCTTCCCAGCGATACCCGGCGGCGATTGGGCACCTACCTGCAAAGTACGGTACCGCCGACTGGCACCTGATCGATAAACGGGGTTATCTATCCTACCCGGTCATTTGTTGGACCACAGGCGTTCTGATCGGCTTTACCGCGATCAGCTTGGGGCTTGTTGGACATGGAAAGGTCTCGTTTGGTATTTCAACTGTAGTTTTAGTGCTAATAATGGCCTTGTGCGGGCTATTGGTTATATCGGGGTGGCTTGCAATGCGTGATATGCCGATGCCACGTAAAATCAGCCAAAAGGTATCGCTGATCGGCCACCTGGCTACGACATTATTAGCATTTTTCCTGGTAGGACGATACGCCCCGGATGGATGG
>JAJZOA010000070.1 GCA_021852225.1 Planctomycetota bacterium | reverse complement strand
CACGCAGCCGCGTTTCGCGACGACAATATTCAACTTGCACAGATATTTCAATTGATGGGTATTTTGCGCTGGCGGCAGGGGGCCGCATACATGAGGACCTTTATTCCCAAAACACGGGACTATGCGGGAATTGCCCGGGCATCGGCCATCTGGGCGCTGGGGCGCATCTACCATGCCGGGCGACATCGGCATATTCTCGCCGAGTTGTCGGACCGGCTAAATGACACCAATCCGCTGGATCCGGAAAGTCCGGCCGTTCGCGCCATAAGTTCTATTGTCATCGGGGAACTCGGACGGCCTTCGGATGCCAATACCGTTTATATATATTGCGGGCCGCATGCCACAGACCGCATCGGCATGTCCTGCCGATGGGCTTACACCCGGCTGACCGGCAAGCCGCTGGCGCTTCCGATTCACATCATTTCGCCGCGCGTTGGAGATATTATGCCCATTCATCCGCTTCGTTGAGAGATGGATTGTCAGGCCAAAGACCGCTTTAATGCCTGCGGCAGATGGGCCGCAATATCGGTGGCCAGCAGGCCGGCCGGGCCTATGTTTTCCGCCGCAATATCACCTGCCAGACCGTGCAGGTGCACGCCCAGAACTGCCGCGTTCACCGCGTTGAATCGCTGCCCAAGCAACGAGGCGATCACCCCCGTCAGCACATCACCGCTGCCTGCGGTTGCCATCCCTGGATTTCCGGTTTTGTTCACTGCGGCTCGCTGGCCATCGGCAATGGCGGTCCGATGCCCCTTTAATACCACCACACAACCGGTGCCGCGGCTAAGCAATTCGGCCAGCGCGGAATGATCAGGCCCGGCGGGTGAAGCCGCCGCCGCATGAGTCCGGGCCGCGCCGGTGGCGTCGGTGGCCATATCCGGGGGCAGGTCTACAGGTATTCCGTCAGCGGTGCTTGGGGCATCGTCATCTTCCACCAGACTGCGCGGCGACGCTTTGACCGTTGATGCGGGCGCCAATTGGCCGGCGGCTTCAGGCGTCAGGGCGACATCCCCGCCGCGTTTCATCACTGCACCCATCAGGCGCATGAACTCCCCCATGTGCGGCGTAAGCACAATGTTGGACCAGTCGCGCCGCGTCGGCCATTCACTTGCTTCCAGCGAGGCCAGGTTGTTCAGGGCATCAGCATCCAGCACCATCGGTCGATGATGGCGCTCCAGCAATTCAAGCACAATACGGCGCGTAAGCGGGTTGACACCCATGCCCGGACCAATGGCCACGGAATCATGCTGATCAGCAAAAGCGATCAGCGATTTTGTATCACGCGGATTGATCGGAAAACCGGTGGCCGTGGGGCACATCGTCAGGATATGCGGCAGCAATTCTTTGGCGGCGGCAATTCGCACCATGCCAGCGCCAGCTCGGAATGCGGCCAACGCCGCGAGTGCCGGTGCGCCGATCATGTATTCGCTGCCGGCAATGATCAGTACTTTGCCGTAGTCGCCCTTGTGAGAATCAAGCCGCCGTGGTGTAAGCTTCGGGAGTTCTATCGTTTCCATGCCAGTAACTTAGGGCAGAGTGACAGATGCGGCAAGTCCGCCGTGCACTTCATCCGCGTCCCAGGATGTCGGCCCTGGGTGGAAGCCACGCCTCCACTGGCGTCGGAATAAAGTGGACCGTACATCCGCTCTTTGGAAATCGTGCGTCCGCCCGATCAGGAAGGAATAAACCGGACCGCGCCAAGGCCCGCTTGTGTTTGAATGCTCTGGCGAGGGGCGTTAACGGGCGTCAGGGTGCAGACCCGCCTGCGGCGGTATTTAATACGGCCGCTTCCGCGTTTCTGTTAAAAAGCGAGGTCATGCTTTCAGGCATCAGGCATTCAAAAAGCGGTGTTGACTTTTCCCGACGAGAGGGCAATAATAACTTGTAGTTGGGGAATGGTTCTAGAAGAATAAATCAGGCAGGTGTTGGGGAATTGTTTTGTTTGATTCCGGATTTTTCCGTGCGGTCTTGCTGCCTGCGCACCGGTTAATTCCAAGGTAATCAAACCAGAGTCGTATTGAAGATTTAATTTGTGGGAAATCATTGTTCTATTCCGGGTTCTATTCCGGCCCGTACCCCGGGGCGCTGTGGGGACATACGGCTGATTCCAGTTTTGAGCGGTCTTTTGTCCGCGGGCTTTGTGGCCGCTATATCACCGCAGTCTTTGCTGGCCTCGTCCGGCAGTTACTATGTGGTCTCTAAAGCGTCGTATTATGAGCAAAACTCAACATCCGCGCCCGCTTTGAATGTGTCGGTACCGTATTCATTCCTGGCTGAAATAGAAAATCTGCCCACACAGCCTGTCAGCGCCTCCTCTTATATCTCGTTGCCATCTGGTGCCTCTGGAAGCATCGGTCTGACGTCGTTTTCGGCAGGCTATCGGTATACCGCCGGCTACGCAAACCAGTCCGCCCTGGATGCCGCATTCCCGAATGGAACTTACACCTTCCACATCAACACCAGTTCGGGAGGCTACGTGGTGCCTCTTGCGCTGTCGCCGGTATCGTATCCGGTAAATATTCCAAAAATCTCGAATTCCGGCTGGGCCAGTGGTGATCTGGTGGTGGCCCCGACGCAGAGCTACACCTTTACATGGAATGGATTTTCCGGCTTTCATTTGAATTTCGGAATTCAGGGAAATGGCACAGGAACTTTCAACGGTGCGGCATACAGTGTGGCCAATCCTGTCACGGGCAACGCGTCTTATACCCTGGCCGCCAATACGCTCACCGCCGGTCAAACGTATCAGGCCACTCTTGAATTTGACACCGCTACAGCGGTCAATACCACCAGTGTGACCACCGGGGCCAATCACACCACTGCTTCCAGCGGTATCGCGGCCTTCGGAGACCAAACCAGTTTTACCATTTTCGCCCAGACACCCGGTTCCGCCGGCGCTCTGGTGTGGAACGCCGGAGTGGACGCAAGTGGGAACTGGAATCTCACTTCCGTTACCTGGGGAACCAGTGCGGCAAGTTCAGCGTGGGTCAACGGGTCTGTGGCCGCCATCGGCAATGGCGGAACCGCCGGCACCATCACCATCACCTCCAGTGGAATCAGCGCCAGCGGCATTACATTTAACGCTGTCAGCAGCGCCTCGCCCGGCCAATACACACTTCTGGGCACCGGGTCAAACAACCTGTCTCTGACCGGCACCGGAACTGTTACTATGAATTCCGACGCCACGATCAGCGCTCCATTGGTGGGAACCGGAGGTTTAACAGTCGTGGGGCTGCATAATCTGACCCTCGCCGGCACCAACACTTATACCGGTCCTACCAGTATCAATTCCGGTCAGTTGACCCTGGTGGCGGGCGGCGCGATCAATGCCACGTCCGCACTCAATATTTCATCAGGGGCAATGCTAACCATGAATGGCACCGGAATCAGCGATGGCATTACCATCCATTATGGGGCGGGTGCCAGCCCCAACAACACCATTCGCAATGAAATAATAACCGGCTACAACAACGGCGCATGGAATGGGGCTTCCACCTTACTGGGTGCGATTAACTCCACCGTCGCGGGCAGTTCAAATCATAAATACGCCATCGGCTATGTGGATGGTGCCGACGGCATCGTTTCCGGTCCGACGGCCGGAAATGAAAAAGTCATGCTTACCTTAAGTGGTGATGCCACTCTGTCCGGCAAGGTTAACTTGAATGATTTCACCATCATTATAAGCCATTTTGGCACTTTGACGGGCGCCCAGTGGGATCAGGGTGATTTTAATTATGATGGCAAGGTGAACCTGCAGGATTTCACGCTTTTCCTGAATAATTATGGCCTGTCGCTCGGCGCCGGCCTGCTACCCGCCTTTTCGGTTCGCAGCAATACCGCGCGTTCGACCCCGGAACCTGAATCACTGGCCCTTTTGGGTTTAGGCGCAACGCTTCTCCTTTTGCACCGCCGTGGAAAATCGCTGTTTGCCGGAAGGCGATCAACCGCTGCATCCGCCTGACGCGCGCCGCACAGGCCGTCCGAATCGCAAATCGGCCGGCCGAACATATACCTACCATAATACATAATTACATTAATTAATATGATGTATTAAACACACATCCATTGCCCAATCATGATTAAACTCAAGAATTTCGAATCCGGAATAGACGCTTCCACCTGCAATATCATTTTTTTTTGCTTGTTCCATGTTGCTATCCATTTCGCCTGATATTATCGCCAATTGGCACCAGCGGCCGCATGGCGCCAGATGCGCAGATGCCCGCGATCCATCCGCTGAAGTGGCGCAACCTGAATCTGCGCCGCATGCCAAGGCAGCAGCCTTTTGATTGCATTCCAGTGAACCAGTTTTCCGCCCAGCAATTGCATCTCCTTGCCATACCCGCGCGAGAGCAGATTTCCGGATCCGCTTGCCCGTGTGGCCCGCGCCCCGTGCGTTACCTGAAGCAATATGCCATAACTCGCCGGACCGGTGATCTTGTTATCCAGGCAGACCAATTTGGACCCCTTGCTGGACAACACCACAACCGGCGAAGGATAAGGCGTTTGAATGCTGTTATGCACCAGAAACAGCGTGCCGTTGTGCGCGCCGCCGCCATCCTGCCCGAAATGTATCACCTCATGATTGCCGGAGGTGTGCGGGCTTTTCACAATCAGGCAGCCGATGATCACCGCGTCGCTGCGGGCCGCCCCGGTATTGACCCGGTCATCCACAAGGTCAATCTCGCGATTTGCGGAATCATGTACATAGCAGTATTCAATCCATGTGATATGGCAGCGGCTTTTAATGTTGTGCCCGGTCAGGCTGTGCGAAATGTCGCACCCCAGAATCAGCGCGCTGGTCCCGCCCAGATACAGGTTATGGTTATATCCGGCATGGTTCGTCGTGCCATTCCGTGTAATGTGACAGAATTCAATCCACTGGTCCGCCCCGCTGTGCGAATTTAAGTTCCCGTTGCTCATAATCCCCATGTCGTTGCCATGTATGGTGCAATGACTTATCGTAATGTTGTTGGCGCTATTAATGCGCACACCTGCCCCATTGCCCGCATGGTTATGCGCACCGGATATATTCAAACCGCGTAAAACACATCCGCTGGCCCCCCGATTAAACTGAAACACGGCGCGTGGAATTGCGCCCCGACCGGAATAATTAAACCCCGTCCCGCTGACGCGAATCGCCCGCCGTCTTAACGCGCTTTCTATCGTGATTCGTGGTTTGTCCATCTCGACAGCCACTTTCGTATACGGCCGCCCATCCGCCCGGGGCCAGATGCGAATCACATCCCCTGCATGTGCCGCCGCAACCGCCTGCATGATGGAAGCCAGTGGTTTTCCCGGCCCCACGTCCAGTTCGCGAGCCGCACAGACGTTCGGCATAAAAATCCAAAGGCACGGCAAAAGCGCCGCTATCCGCATAAGCGTTCCGAGTACCGCTGTGGCATTCCCACCTGCCGTATGAAGTGGATAGACTTTCATAAATCCTCTTTCTTTTATGACCGTGGCCGAATATGTCCAGTTATTTTATGCCTTATACCCGCGCGTTCACAACCCGATTTTCCAATAGTCTAAATTTGCCCGATCGGCCGCCATGGTCATTCTTGCCATTCGTACGGTCGTCACGATTGGCCCCACGCATTGGCGTATCCGCCAAGGTCTCCTATCATGCTGTTTATGAACAGAGACTTCGCATATCCAACCCGTCCGCCCGCGACCGTCCCCGGCGATCCATTATCGGCGTGGTCATCGGCCATTCCTCGCCTGACGGTCTGGCTTGTCGGCCCCCTTCTGCTGCTTTGCCTGGTTCTGACCGGCTGCTCGGTCACAAAAAAGCGCGTTGTTCCGCGGCTCCCGGTCGCGCCGACACCCGCGCCGACAACTCCGGCCAAAACGCCTTCCAGTTCCGTTTCGACAGGCCACACCGTTCCCGGCCATTCGTCGCTGGAGCCACTGTATAATTCAGTTGCCGAAGTGCAAATTTTGCGGTTGCGACTTCCCCTGGGACGTTGTGCCCGG
>JAJZOA010000336.1 GCA_021852225.1 Planctomycetota bacterium | reverse complement strand
GCCTGGGGTTCGAAAATACGTAATATATCAAGCACAAGTTGAATGTGGAGAAAGCCCGGCAAAATAGGCCGGCCGGGAAAATGGCCCTGAAAGCCGGCGTGACTGGCGGCGAAAACGGCCACGGCGGAAATGCGGCCGTCCGTTTGCCATTCCGTATCGGATTTCATCCGCAGCCGATAAAGAATTGCGCCGGATGGCCGCAAAAGCATCGGGAAAGCAGGAACCATTGAACTGGCAGGCATCGTGCAGGCACCCTCAGCCGCGGGCGGCGGAATGTGAATCGATATATCCGGCGAGCGAACCGATTGTGGTCATCGCGGCGCGCACATCGTCATTGTTGTCTTCAAGAACCACGCCAAAATGTTTGTCAATCAGGACGGCCACTTCCAGCACATCCACTGAATCAAGTCCCAATCCGTCGACCTTGCCGAAAATAGCGGTTTCAGGAGTGACCGGAATCGCCGGGTCCAGCCGCAATTTCAAGCCTTGTGTAAGAATGTCGATCAACTTCGCTTCCGTAGGTGTCATTGAGTCTCCAAAAGTCCGTTTGAATTATAGGCGATTGGAGCGAGATCGGTAAGCTGTTCCCAACGGACTGTCCATTTGGAAAATGGAGGTGTCGAGACTTGTTTTCCGGCTGGAGTGCGGGTTATCGTAACGGAATGGATTTTACCGATGTTTGCCGGAATGGTCAGCCTTTGATTCCGGTAAATGTCTGGCTTTCCACGAAATAGCGCTGCGCGGCGAAGAAAAGAACCAGGCAGGGAAGCATGGTGACACAGCTTGCCGCCAGCAGATATTGTGGATGTGTGACGCCATATTGCCCGTTGAACCCAGCCAGTGCCAGAGCCAGCGTGTAGCGCCGCGGAGAATCAAGATAAATCAGCGGAGAAAAATAATCGTTCCAGGCGCCCAGAAAGCTGAAGATGGCGGTAATGGCGATCACCGGCGCAGACAGGGGCAGCATGAGCCTTAGATAGATTGTCCATTCCGAGCAGCCATCCATTCGGGCGGCCTCAATAAGTTCTTCCGGAATCTGGGCAAAGAACTGACGGAACATGAACACAAAAAATGGCGACGCGAGCCAGGCGGGAATTATCAGGGGAAGAAACGTATTGATCCAGCCAAGCGATCGGAACAAAAGAAAGACGGGAATGATGGTGACTTGGGCGGGCAGCATCAGCGTGGAAAGCATGATGACAAACAGTGTATTTTTTCCAAAGAAACGATGGCGGGCAAAACCGAAGCCGACCAGCGAACTGGATATGACCTGGCCCAGGACGCAAAGAGTCGTAACGAAAATAGTGTTGGCCAGGGCATTGACAAAGTGCATCCGGACGAGCGCTCGCGGATAATTCATCAAATGCAGATTGCGGGGAAATAGATTGAATCCGCCTGCCTGCATGGCCTGTTCGCTTTTTAGACTGCCGCTTAGCATAAAAAGCCACGGGGCTATAAAGGCGGTACCCGCCAGCAACAGCAATCCGGCGATCAGGGCCATGCGTGCGCGCGAATATTTGCGCTCGTGCCGGTATTGAAGAAGGTCCAGCAGATCTGTATACGGGGCCAGAAGCCATCGGGCGAACCGACGAACGCGGGCGCCCACCGGTGGGGCGGGGGCGTTTTGGATCTTCGGCATTGGGCTTGGCTGTGTCATTCGCGGAATGCCTCGTAATAAATCCAGCGGCGCGACACTCTGAATAATAGAAGTGTCAGTGTCAGCAGAAGTGCAAACAACAGCCACGCCAGAGCCGAGGCGTAGCCCATGTGGTAATACTCAAACGCCTGATGATAAAGATAAAGGACGTAGAAATTGGTGGCCTTGTCCGGGCCTCCGTTGGTCATGACCTGCACCTGGGTGAATATCTGGAAAGAGCCGATCATGGCCATGACGACATTGAAAAAAACAAGAGGAGAAAGCATTGGAAGTGTAATGTGCCAGAAGCGCCGAAAAGCGCCGGCACCATCCACGCGGGCAGATTCGTGAAAAGATTCGGGGATGGCCTTCAGGCCGGCCAGATAAATAATCATGGCACTGCCAATGCCCCATAATCCCATCAGCACAAAACCGGGAACCGCCCAATGGCGTGCATCCAGGCCGAACCAGTCTGGCGGGGCCACATGGACCGCCGCGGACCATGAGGCGAATGGCTGCTGCAACCCTGGCAGGCCGGCCAGAAAGCCAAGCAAACTGGATGGTAAATTGAGGACCGGCGCAAGCACCGCATTCACCAAGCCGTAATCCGCATTGAACATGCCAAGCCAAAGCGTGGCCATGGCCACACCGCTGACAACAGATGGAAGAAAAAAGGCGGTTCGGAAAAATCGAATGCCCGCGGTGCGCGTATTGACCAGAATGGCCAGTGCCAGCCCCAGGCCTTGGCCAAGGGGAATTAACAGGACCACGTACAGCAGGGTCAGCCACAAAGCGTGAAAAACATTATGATCCGCCAGAAGTATATCATGATAGTTCCGCAGCCCGGTGAACCGGGCGTCCGCCAGCGGTTGAATGGCCGTCCAGTGGGTGAGCGAAAGATAAAGGGAAAGGGTCATGGGGCCGGCGGTAAGTGCGCAAAATCCTATCAGCCAGGGAGAGATAAACAGCACGCCGATTCTATTTCTCGCGTATTTGGCATCGGTTCTCAGGATACGCCACAGCCACCAAATAAGAGGCAGTGCAAGTGCCATGGTGGTGACAATGGCCAGAAATCGCCAGGGCATCGGGGGATGATCTGATTGATTCCGTGAGGCGTCCCGCAGCGCCTTCCAACGCCGCGTGATCGCATGCGCGGCGGCCAGCGGACTCTTGATGCCCAGCCGAAGGGCGGCAGTGATTTCCTGTTGAAGAATGGAGCGAAATTCCGCATGATGCGCAAAGGCTCGAGGCAATCTGCCATGTGCCAGAGCGGTCAGGAATAACTGGGAGTGTGCCGGAATCTGGCCGGGAACGAGAAACGCCGTGGAATGTGCGACGGATTCGAGGGAGGGAATGGAAAGGCCCAGTTTGGCTTGAATCGACTGGCCACGTGGTCCGCATAGAAAGCGTAGCAGTTCCACGGAATGGCGCGGATGGTGGGTGGCCGCCGCAATCGACCAGGCCACTGTGGTTATGCTGGAAATGTTTCTGGCTCCGTGGGGCACGGGCACAACATCCCATTTAAAATTCCGAATGTACCGATAAGGAACGGTGGTCCAGCGTCCCTGCGGACCAATGGCGCCAACCTGACCACGATAGAATTCCTCGCTTCCGTGATGCGCGATTCCTGTGGCATTAAACGCACTGTGATCCTTGAAACGCATCGTATAAACCAAATTCATCGCGGCCTGTGCGGCCGGCGAGTCCAAAGCGGGTCGGCGGCAATTTGCATGATAAAAAAAATGTCCGCCAAATGACCAGATGATATTCTGAAATTCCAGCGGGGCGGTGTTGATAACCGCCCCGTAAAATGGACCATTGGAATCTGCGGGCAATTTGGAGATGATGCGGGCGTCCTGGTGGAAAGTATGCCAGGTCCACCCGTGCCATGGGATGGGCAGATGTGCTCTGTGGAAAAGATTTATATTCACATAAATCACCATGGATGAGCAGTCTTTTGGCAGCCCGTAAAGATTTCCAGACCCGACTGTACGACCATTGAATTCATAAGCCTTGCGCAGTGCCGGGTACATGTCGCCCAGCCATAAAAAATGTCCCTTCGCGCGCTGCCGGGCAATCAGCGGAGTCAAATTAAGCAGAAGGCCGTCGCTCGCCAATCGCAAAAAGCTGCTGCCCGGCATATAGAACAGATCCGGTGGCGCTCCGGCGGCGAACATAGTCTTGAGTTTTGCCGGGTAGTCGCCGGAATCGTTGATGTCCTGAACCCTCACATGGGGGTGGTGGGCTTCAAAATTCTGAATCAGCCTGCGGACTATGCGATCTTCCGAAGGAGATCCCCAATGCAGAATGCGCAGCGTAATGACGGAGCGGCCTTGCCTGTATCCGCCAAGGGCCTCCATGCCGACCCGAAAAAAAGACCAAGTGACAACCGCGATGGTCAGGATCACCAGCGTCCACGAACATCCACGGCTGAACCGCCGCCAGGCCGCGGACAGCACATCGGCTGAAAGAGCTTTGTTTTTGTTAGCGCCAATCCGGGCAGAAAGTTTTCCGGCAAGAATTTTTGCCAAATGCCAGACCGCGGCGATCAGCATAAAAAACAGAAATGCGATGCCTAAGGTAAGAATCGGCTTGATCAGCAGCGGATTGGAGAGCGACATCACCAGAACTCCGGCCAGAGTTAAAACTTAAGGCTGCTCATTTTAGACCAAACCTCGGTTTGCCGCACATATCGATTCAATGGTCTGCCGATAAACGTTATCTCTGCAATCGGCTCTCCATGACATGGTTACCCGCCGAGGGTTTGCCGGTGTTGTTCGCAGTCTGGAGGCCGGTAATGGATTCAACGGACTTCCGGGCCAAAATCATGGTTTGCCACGGATTCAGCGTCAACGTCAGAACCGGTCCGGGGCTGATCTTTCCGGTTGCGCGATGGCGCAAGATAAGAACTGGCCGAGCCCAGCCACCCCCTTTTTGATGTGCTGGCATTTTCAGGTGAAAATCCAGTTGCGAGAGATAATCGAATAAATAGTGATTGCAGTCCGCGGGAAACAGGGGCAGATTGACGATCCGTCGCCGGCTGCTCCGGTTCAGCACTACATACACGTGCTGATGCCGGATGGCGCGAAAAAAGGCGAAAACGTCGCGGCGGTCAAGCGCCAGAAGCTGGCCATAAGAACCGATCTCCAGCGGCGGAAGCAGTCGGCGGGCCGCGATGGCGCGGCGGTAAAAATGCAGAAGCGATCTGTTTATGGTCAGTTGCGGGTCGTTGTAGGGCATGAGGTTATTCCAGAGCATCGGCTGGCGATCTGACGGGTCGGTGGCACCCCACATACCGACCTCATCGCCATACCAGACCATGGGCGCGCCGGGGAACGTCATCTGAAATGCCACCACCTGTTTAAAACGGGTATAGTCCTCGGCGGTCGGTTTGGCGCTGCTGTAATGGTCGCCATTCTGGAGGTGGTCATCTGCATTAAATGGAAGATTCATGTTGACAAGCCGCGAGACAAATCGATCAGTATCGTGGCTATCAATGAGATTCTGCTGGGTTAAATCCACCTGCCACGGATACCAGTTTAGCATGTTGGCCAGGGCAGCACCGAACCTCTTTGGCCCGATGCCAATGCCGCCGGCGCGCCGATTGGCGGCGAAAAATTGTGTACAGAGTGTCGCGAACGGGTAATTCATGACGGCGTCAAACTGATTCCCACGGTTGAGCCACGCCTGCGATTGCGTCCATATTTCGCCGATAATAACGGCTTTAGGGTTGATGGCTTTGACCACTTTTCGCCAGGCGATCCAGAATGAATGCGGAACATCCGGTGCGGTGTCCAGCCGCCAGCCATCAATGCCATCAGCGACTTTTCCGTTGGGTGCCATCCAGCGCCGTGTAATGGCGAACAGATAGCGGCAATAGCCGGGTGCCAGTCCGCTGCCGGGATAATGTCGAAACATGGGCATATTGCCACCGACCTGTCCCCAGCCCTGGTAGACGACGGGTGGTCCCCATTTAAGAATGTCAAACCAGCCGGCATAGGGAGATTTTTTCCCTAGTTTTAAAACACTTTGAAATGGGCCGAAGCCAACACCGCAATGACCGAACGGGACATCAATAATGACTTTGAATCCCCGCTTGTGGGCCTGACGGATAAAGTGCAGAAATATTTTATCGGACGCGGACCATTGCCAGGTTTTGGGATCGCGTATTTTTTCCCCCTTCAGCAAATCGATCGAATTTTTTACGCCGAAGCCGTCATCGACATGGCGAAAATCTGATGGATCATATTTGTGGATTGACGGGGATTCAAAAATGGGTGTCAGATAGAGCGCCGTAACGCCCAGTTTTCGCAGATAGTTGAGTTTCTGGCTGATTCCCTGAATGTCTCCAATAATTG
>JAJZOA010000178.1 GCA_021852225.1 Planctomycetota bacterium | reverse complement strand
TCACTGCCGAATCATAAAGCGCCAGCGCGTAGACCTCGCCTATGGGAGAAAATTCAGATTGTTTTGTTGCCATATTTTTTACCTTCAGATCGATCCGACATGTCGGCTTAACGTCTGATTGTTCCCAATTGGCCGAGCGATTCATCCAGCAGACGCTGACGGTCTGATACGTTAATTTCGCGTTCCAGAATTCGCCCGGCGATACTCACACTTATATCCGCCGCGCTGGCGGCAATTTCCAGTAAAGCCTGTTCCTTGGCGGTTTGAATATCCCGCAAAGCCTGATCCTTAATAGCTTTGGATTCCGCTTCGGCACGCTGATGAATCAGTTCGGCGGCTTTGGCGGCATCTGCCTTGGCCTGCTGCAGCGAAAGGGCCGCCTGCTGCTGTACTTCTGCGATTTTTTCTTCCAGTCGCTTCCGCGTCTGTTCAACTTGCGCCTGGGCCTCTGCGGCGGCATGAATGCTGTCACGAATGGCATTTTCACGGCTTTCGAGGCCTTTGAGAAGCGGCCGCCACGCGATTTTTCCAAGTACGGAAATCAGCACAATAAAAATGACAAGTGTGAAGAGCGCGGTACCCGGATCCACCGAAAGCAATCCACCACCTCCGCCGTGATGGGCGTGCCGCACCGCAGCCTGCGCGGTTGGAGACATCACCGCGGCCTGCACCGATCGGGAAAATGTCCCGAACAGGCCAATGGCCACAGCGATTGCGGCATATCGGCCAGCGGACGGCTGGTCCGGCGTGCGAATGGTGCCGCAAAACAAGGGGACACGTTTCATACAATACCTCTAAACAATCTGGAAAAAGTGGACAAATTTGGCGGCAATCGCCAAAGGTCCGGCCCGCGACCGCATTTTCGCCGCAGCGGGTAACAGACCGCCGCAGGCCACTTACAGACCGTGGTTATGGATGAGCACAATCATCACCAGCCCCAGCAGAAGGAAGGTAAAACCTTCGATGATGGCTGCGGCCAGGAAGAATTGTACGCGAATGGTGTTGATAAGTTCCGGCTGGCGGGCCGTGGCTTCGCACATGCTTCCGCCGATTGAACCCACACCCGCACCCGCGCCGCCTACACCGGCACCACCGCCGATAAGGGCACCGGCCACCTGAATGGCCTGCGACAGCATCTGGGCGGATTGCACACCTGCGGAAACCGTATGGGTGGCGGCGACGGCCACTGTGTGAACAGCCTGTGTGGTCGCGGCCGCTGTGGTGGTTGCTGGATCCATGATGAAAAACTCCTCGTTAAATATGGATTACTGTAAAACCCTTGAAATACTGAATACCGGAAAGTCCTACGCAGACCCATCCGTTTAATGCTCTGGTGCCACCGCCGCCGCTATGTATGCGGCGCTAAGCAGCGTAAAAATAAACGCCTGAAGGAACGCCTCCAGAAGATGTAGCGCTTCAAACGCGGAACTGAACACAATAATGGGAATTCCAATGGTGGCCCGTAAAAAATGCGATGACATGGAAAACGCAATACTTACAAACACCGCGACCACCAACGGGCCGGACATCATGACGGCAAACAGTCGCATGCACAACGACAGCGGCTTGACCAGCGTGCCCAGCAGTTCCAGGAAAAGCACCACGGGCCAGAGCAAGGCGGGCACGGCAGGCACCATATTCTTAAAATAAAGCAGAACGCCGCCAGCCACAGCCATTGGCCAGGCACGACGGGCCGGCTTGGATTCGGGGCCGCCACCATGGCCATGCCCCGCATGGGCGGCTTCGTCATGATGCCCCCCCATCAGATGTTCGCGCCGCTGCCGCACAGCCATAATATGCTCGCGAAGTCCGGCGATATGCACCAGGAAAAAAGTGAAAAGTGCAAGAACGACCGTCACGGATA
Source organism: Planctomycetota bacterium (assembly GCA_021852225.1). Next base: position 4,135 of record JAJZOA010000178.1, on the reverse strand, counting down.
AGTTACCAGTGCTGCCGCCCCAGAATTCGGGGATATGCGTTCCGGCATAAATATTCAGCAATGCAAATGCCTGGTTAACGGGAAGCATACCGAGCAGATTCGCGAAAAGAATGAAGAAAAACGCTGTCCACAAGTAAGGCGTAAAGGTGGAAGCCCATTTGCCCAGCATCGGAACAAACAGTTCCTTGCGTAAAAAATCCATGCTGGCTTCAAAGAAATTTCCCCAACCATGCGGCACCGGATTGGCTTTCATGCGCCGCGCCATGGACGGAAAAATAAGCAGCATCAACAGCGCTGAAAGCAGCATCATAAAAATATCGTTGGTTAAATAAACCGGATGTCCCAGCAGTGTAAATAGCCGGTGGGGCAGCACGCGATGCGCGACGACATCATCCAGCACGCTGACCGCCAGCGGTGGCGTGGTCCCAAAAAGCGACGATGACGCCGTGATTGTCTGGCCTGTAAGGGTCATGGGAATCATAAAAAACCGAGTTCCAACCAAGTCTCCCCCGCCGTGACAATCCGCCAGAATTGTCCGCAGCCGCGAGGGTCAATCTTTGTAACCTATGGGCCGATTACCGTCAATGCGCCATAAGGACATATCTTCAATGCGAAATACTCGCAAATTGACATAACAGTGTTTGGCACTGCTTAAATTCAGCCATATCAGCCGACGGCCGGCCGCACCGATGAATTTTTTATTACCCATGAAGAGGTAAAACTTTCCGCAATAAGCAGCACGAAATAAAATGCCGCCAGCCACAGAATCAACACAATTTTATGAAGTCCAGGGCGAGCCATTACCAGGACAATCACCGCCCCCAGCGCAGATCCAACCAGCCGCGTCATGTTCGCCACCATAGCGCAACGCAGCAGCATAATCGCCCCGCGGCCGACCATGATCACCATCGGCAGCACGGCCAGCCAGCCAACCGCCACCACGACCAGCCCCGCCCATAACATTTCCGTCGGGTGCAATGGCCGCCGGGTAAGCGGCAGAACGGCCATGCCCGCCAGCATCGTCAGGAGAACCGCCACCGGTGGCGTAGCGAGCAAACCCAAGCGGAGCCAGACATCGCGCACCATGGGACGCGAAAAGGGTTGCACAGGATTGCCCACCGGCGCGGCTGCATTTGGTTCAGCCGCGAGAGGTTCTTGAATTGTGGGAAGTTCAACCATTCGTTTCCAATCCGCGCGGGAATATTCAACCAGTCCCGGCGATTCATTTTTCGCTGGCCGATCCACCTGCAGCACTATTACTTTTTTCCGGCCGTCAGCAGCATTTTGATCTGCAGGTACAACTCACCTATCACCGCCAGAACAATGCAGGTAATCGCAGCATAACCGGGCCAGCCAAATTTCCCATCCAGCCAATGCCCGATCCAGGCAAAGACCAGCACCACGCCCAGAAATTCAACACCCATCATCGCAAAGCGACGCGGACCAAAACCGCCAGCTGCGCCCGCCGTGCGACTGGCGACCAGTTTGGCCGTATGTTTCTCCAGCCGATCCAAAGGGGACCGCGCGGCATCACCGACATCTTGTTCAGACTGCCGGGACGGCTGGCTATCCTGTTGATCGGGATTGGGCATAAGCCATACCTCCGCCGCCGTCAATTCACCGGGCTAGATTGTACTATTTTTCACAATGTAAGTCAAGAAGCGGCACCCATTCAAAAGTAGAAAGTTCCGCGGCCATGCCCACAGGTGCCAAATCAAATGTGCCGGACGACAGAAATTTTGACGATGCTCAGTGAATCAATACGAGCGGTTGGTCCTTCGGAAGGTTCACGACAGCGCAATATCTCGACGAAGGAAGGTCCAGTCGAATTGCCGATGAAACTTCCGTACATGTTCAGTCGCAATGGCCAGTGGCATTGTGGCATTGGGCAAATGACGTAAGGCAGGTATTGCCCGAGGTCGGCGCATTGAAATGAAGGCCAGCAGCAATAAAGGGGGAGCCATCCATGTCACGGTCTTGGTCTTCTGGCGCCGCGCTGGCGTACCACCAGTTGCCCGTGTAACATCATATGAAATCAATGGAGTCGTGCATGGCTGTGCTCGTAGAGCTTAAGCGAATTATTATCACCGAAACATCAGATCAGCAATTCATTTTCCTGAAGGAAGTGGATGGCGAGCGAGTGGTGCCCATTGTGATTGGGTCCAGCGAAGCGCTGGCCATCGACAATCGCCTGAAAGGCACTGAATTTCCGCGTCCCATGACACACCAGTTAATGACCAACATCATCGATCAATTGGGTGGAAAGCTTGAACGTATCCTGATTAACGACCTTCAAAAACACACCTTTTTTGCCCGCCTGGTGATTCGCCACAACGGACGCTCCATTGAAATTGATTCCCGCCCCAGCGACGCAATCGCTCTGGGCGTGGCCGGGAATGTTCCGATTTACGTCGCCGAACATGTGCTTGATGAAATTGCCGGGGAAACGCAATAGCCGCGCGGCACAGCTCGATTAAATTTGTATCTGCGCAGGGCCAGCCATTCAGGCTGGGTGCTTTCGCCCACCGCAACCGATAAAAACCGAAATTCACAAAGGGACCAAGCCCGGTTAACCCCAACGAATCAGTCGGGGTTCAAGCCGGAGTTCAATATCCGGGTGGTCCGGCAGCACGCGCAATGCGAATCCTTGTTGCCCGCAGGAAGCCGCGTTAATTGCCCCAACGTACTGGTAAACACCCTTTTCTAACGGAGATCCCATTGCCATTTCATGAGAACGCGATTCAATGATATCTCCGGACGGGTTAATCTGACCATAATAGATTTCAATTCGCACATTTTGCGGATTGATCGCACCAAGTTCCACAACCGCCGTCACTTTCATGCTTTCGCCGGCTTTCAGGGCCCCCTGCTGAGGCATATCCACGCTACGCACGCGCACGAATGGCCATTGGTCCACCAGTTCCTTTTTCCAGGCGGCCAAGGCAATTCCGCGGGCGTTTTTATTTTCGGTAAGGCCTTCAAACATATCATGCGAAGGCAGATAAAAGCTCTGGCAATACTGCTGCACCATCCGGTTGGTGTTAAACGTCGGACATATTGTTTGAATGGAATTCTTCATTTGGCGAATCCAGGTGCGCGGCAGGCCATCCAGACCGCGGTCGTAATAGGTGGGAATGACCGATTTTTCCAGCAGGTCAAAAAGCCGACGACTTTCCATTTCGTCCTGATATTCGTCGTTTGAATATTCTTCGCCGTTGCCAATGGCCCAGCCGTTTTCGCCGTTGTAGGCTTCGCACCACCAGCCATCAAGCACGCTTAAATTAAGCACACCGTTAATCGCGGCCTTCATGCCGCTGGTACCCGATGCTTCCATCGGCCGGCGCGGGGTATTGAGCCACACATCCACTCCCTGCGTCATGTGCCGGGCAATGTTCATGTCGTAATCTTCAATAAAAACCATGCGCGTGCGGACATCTTCACGCTGGCAGAACCGGAAAATATCCTGAATATACCGCTTGCCGCCGTCGTCGCGGGGGTGGGCCTTTCCCGCAAAAATAAACTGCAGCGGGCAGTTGTGGTCCTTAAGCAGTTTCAGCAGCCGATCCGGGTTGCGCATCAGCAGCGTCGCCCGCTTATAAGTTGCAAAGCGCCGGGCAAAGCCGATGGTCAGCGCCTTGGGATCCAGAATTTCATCAATCCGCTGAATTTCCTGCGTCATATTTCCCTGCCGGGAAAGCATGTCCTTCATGCGGGTACGGGCGAAATCAATCAGGCGTTCCTTGCGGCGTTCATGGGTGCGCCACAATTCCGAATCCGGAATGCGGTTGGTGCGAGCCCAGACCGAATGGTCTGCGGGACGGTCCGACCATTTCGCTCCAAGATATTCCTGGTATAACCGCGCAAACCCTTCGCTTAACCAAGACTGCGTGTGCACACCGTTGGTGATGGATGTAATTGGGATTTCCTGTGGCGGCACTTCGGGCCATATCCGCTGCCACATCCGCTGCGACACATGTCCGTGCAGTTCGCTCACACCATTACAGTGCCACGCCATGCGCAGTGCCAGCACTGTCATGCCAAACGATTCATGCGCATCTTCCATATTCACCCGACCAAGGGCGAGAAATTCCTCGCGGGTCAGCTTCAGCCGGTCATGGAAGTTGCTGAAATAATG
>JAJZOA010000240.1 GCA_021852225.1 Planctomycetota bacterium | reverse complement strand
TGTACGAACGGGCAGCCCCGAAAGAAAATCACTGGAAATGGGCCCTGCGTCAGAGAATCGCGTGGCCGAGTTATATAAGATAATGTCATCGTTCTGGGACGCGTTGAGGAAGAACGTCCCCGAAATCGCGCGCGTTATGGAATCGCGGCCCGAGGACACCGCGGCTAAGCAATTCAGGACGGAGAATGGTGGGCACTTGCTTTTTCGCCCCGCTGGTCTCGCGGCCTTCGCTCGGGCTACCAGAATATTAATGGACAGGGCGGAAGGGAATGTCGGGTCGGCGGTGTCGAGGTTGTCGAAAGTTCCATTGGACCTTTCGGACAAGCCCTGGTGCGGAATACTATGGAACCCCGCGACCAAGACGATGATCGTTAAGCACAAGAAACTGTCGACGAACCTTTTCCTCCACGAAATTCGGGAAGCCCCCCAGCCGTCCAATTACAATGTCCTGCAAGGGTACCGAAAGATCCTTGGCAATAACTCGGCGACGCTCGGTGCTCATTGAGCCACGAGCAACCGGGTCGCCCGCTGCAACGCCGCCAAGACATTCTCAACATCGAGGGCTGTGCTCTCCAAACCAAGCGTAAGCCGAACCGCCTGCCGCGCCGCCTTCATCTCCTTTTTCATCGCACTGATGACGTGCGACGGCTCGTCAGAATCCGCCAAGCACGCCGATCCCGATGAGACCAAAATTTCCTCTTGGTCAAGGAGGATCACCAACGCCTCGGATTCAATGCCGTGAAATGTAATATTGCAAGTGTTCGCAACGCGTTGGGTCTTATGACCGTTCAACTCCGTATTCGGGAATGATTGTAAGATACCATCCTCCAAGGCATCACGAAGCGGACGCACTTTTTGATCGTAGTCCGGAAAATGCCGCCTCGCCAGTTCCGCAGCTTCACCCATACCGACGATCAACGGCACGCACTCGGTTCCCCCGCGCAGGTTCCGTTCCTGGTGTCCACCAATAATTAGGGGTGAGAACGGTGTTTTTTTTCGTACGCACAAGGCCCCAACCCCCTTGGGTGCATGGAATTTATGGCCGGTCAAAGAAAGGTAATCCGCCGGTACTTTCCGCATGTCAATTTCTACCTTGCCCGCCGCCTGCACGGCATCGCAATGAAACAGCACGCCGCGCGACCGGCACATTTCCGCAATTTCTTTAACCGGGAATAGCACGCCCGTTTCATTGTTGGCCCACATCAGCGATACCACCGCTGTTTGCTCGTCAATCGCGTTTTCCAAATCCGCCAGTTTCAGCAGCCCCTCGCGGTCGACTGGCAGATACGTCACCCGATAATCCCGCTTCTCCATAGCCTTGCAATAGTTCAATACCGAGGAATGTTCGACCGCCGAAGTTACGATGTGCCGTTTACCGGGGTTGGCCTCCAGCGCTGCATTCAGTGCGGCGTTATTGCTTTCGGTGCCGCACGAGATAAAAATAACCTCCCGCGGCGATGCGCCGATCAGTTCCGCTACCTGCGCCCGCGCGGTCTCAATGACACCCTTGAGCTTCGCACCAAATCGGTACGTGCTCGACGGATTCCCCCATTGATCCGTGAAATAGGGAAGCATAGCCTCCAAAACTTCTGGAGCTACTGGCGTGGTGGAATTGTAATCCAGGTAAATCATTTCTCAATTGTAACCGGTTGCCGAAAAGTTTGACCCGGCATGCGGGGGTTGGGGCCCAGTGCCCCCCGCCCTTGCTCTGGTCACGGTGTGCCAAGTTTGCGGGCGGCGGCGAGGAAGTTGTCGTAATTGTTGCGCATTTCGGTCAATGAATCGCCACCGAATTTTTCCACCATCGCACGGGCAATTTCAAAAGCCACCACATTTTCAACCACCACCCCGGCGGCGGAAACGGCGCATACATCTGAACGTTCGTAATCGGCTTTGCCCGCTTCCCTGGTGTTCAGATTCACACTGGGCATTACTTTTTTCAGCAGCGTGCTGATCGGTTTCATGGCGGCTCGCACCACCACGGGCTGGCCGTTGGTCATGCCGCCTTCCAGGCCGCCGGCATTGTTGGTGGGCCGCGTGAAACCAAGGCACGGGGTGGCCCGCAACGCGGAATCAAAAAGAATAGGATCATGCACCTGCGAACCGGGCAGTTCGGCCGTGCGGAACCCCATGCCGATTTCCACACCCTTGATGGCCTGAATACCCATGACTTCCGCGGCAATGCGGCTGTCCAGCTTCCAGTCCCAGTGGGTACAACTGCCCAGGCCAATCGGGCAGCCGTACACACGGGTTTCTACAATTCCGCCAAGGGTGTCGCCTTCAATTTTAGCGCTTTTTATGGCTTCAATCATACGGGCCGACGCGGCGGAATCCGGGCAGTACACTTCACTTTCCAGAGCCGCCTGGCGAAGGTCTTGCGGGCTGCTGTTTTCCGCAACGTCCGCGGTAACGCCGGCTATCCGCACCACAAAGCCAACCACATCAATTTGAAATTGATTCAGCAGGCAGCGGGCAATGGCCCCGACGGCAACCCGGTTGGCCGTTTCCCGCGCACTGGCGCGTTCCAGTGTTTCGCGACAATCGGTGGTCAGCCATTTGGTGGCGCCGGCCAGGTCGGCATGACCGGGACGCGGTTTGACCAGCGCGGGGGTTTCATCCAGGCGGCTGTCCTTATTGGCAATTTGCACCACCAGCGGCGAACCAATTGCCTTGGACCGCCGCACGCCGGAAAGAAAAGTCACCGTGTCTGTTTCAATGCGCTGGCGTCCGCCACGGCCATAGCCTCCCTGCCGGCGGCGCAGTTCGCTGTTAATAAAATCAACATCCAATGGCATGCCGGCCGGCAGCCCTTCAATAATGCTGATCAGGGCAGGTCCATGGGATTCACCAGCGGTACGATAGGTTAACGTTGCCATAGACCCGGTATTTTACACGGCAGGGGAAATTTCGCTATCACCCGGCCTGATTCATCGCGGCTTTCAGCTTCCAAAAAACTCAAAGTCCGTCAACGATCGCTTTCACGCATCGGGCCTGGCGGATAATATGCGGGCCATTGTGGCTGCGCCGGTCATGCTAAAGCCGGCCCAACAGTCACCTGAACTCCAACCGCAGGATGCCAATGCCCCAAGACCGCCCAACAGATTTCCTGGCCCCGATTGGCGTATTTGATTCCGGCCTTGGCGGGCTTACCGTGGTGCGGGCGCTTAGGCGGCATTTGCCTCAGGAATCCATCATTTACTTTGGCGACACGGCGAGGCTGCCCTATGGAACAAAATCTCCGCGAACCGTGCTGCTGTTTGCCCGGCAATGCCTGCAATTTCTGATGCAGTTTCGCCCCAAGGCGCTGGTGGTTGCGTGCAATACTGTCAGCGCCACCGCCATGGCCACACTACCGGAATGTTTTCCGGTTCCGGTGATTGGCGTTCTTGAACCCGGAGCCTACGCGGCAGTGGCAGCCGCACGGCGCAACCATCCAACCGGGGATTGCGCCATCGGTCTGATTGCAACTGAAGCCACAATTGCCAGCCAAGCCTATACCCAGGCCATAGCCCGGCTGGACCGCGGAATACATGTGGCTGGCCGTGCCTGCCCGCTGCTGGTGCCACTGATTGAAGAAGGCCGGGCGGCGAACAGCCTGATTGTGAAGGCCGTTCTGGAAGATTACCTTGCACCGCTAAAGGCCCTTCGCCCGCAGGCCTTAATATTGGGCTGTACCCATTATCCGATATTGGAAGACGCGGTGGCCGCATTCATGGGAAGCAACACCGAATTAATTGATTCCGCTGATCAAACGGCCTTGGTAGTTAAGCGGCGACTGGCTACAATGGCTGCGGCCGAAACGGCCGCGGGAACGGTAATTCAGTCAGGTTCGCTGACCTGTTACGTGACGGATCAGGGCCAACGGTTTGAAAGCCTGGCCAACCGTTTTCTAGGTGGCGCAATCGGCAGCCCCATATGGGTGGATCCGGAACTCCTTGAACATCCGGAACACCCGGAAATGGAAAGACAATCATGATACATCCCGGCGAGCACAACAACACAACCATCGGCCGCAAATGCGCCGCCGGGCACAAGAAATTAGTCCTGCGCCCCGGCGGCATTATCCGTTGTGCGTTGCTGGGCCTTGTGGTGGCCGGCTTTTCCGCGGGATGCAGTTCAGATTCAGACAATGGCAAATCAACAGGTTTTAATGGCACCATGCAAAGCTGGCTGGATAAAATAACCGGCCACGGCAAAAAGCCGTTAACCTATGAAGCCGCTCAAATGTTTAACTCCGATGATCCGGATGCACAGCGGGCGGCGATTGCGTATATTTCCACCCAGAAATTTGGCCACGACAAAGCTTATATGAAAGCGTATCAACTGGCGGCCACTGCGCCTAATCCTATGGTTCGCGGTCAGGCGCTGATGGCTTTGGGAACATCGGGCGATCCATCGGTCGCGCCGACGCTTATTACCGGACTTTCTGATCCTTCCAGCTTTGTCCGCATGTGTGCGGCTATGGGGCTGACTCATGTGATAAATCCCTTGGCGGTGGCCCCCCTGCGCGACCGTCTGGCCGCCGACAGCGACATTCAGGTGCGCGTGTATTGTGCTCAGGCCCTAGGACTGTATCACGCCCAACCGGTGTTGCGTTCGTTAATTGAAGCCTTGGACAACCGCAATGTGGCGGTAGTGCAGGCGGCTTGGGATTCTCTGCACCGGCTCACTGGCCAAAGCCTCCCCCAACATCCCGGACCTTGGCGAGCTTGGCTGAAACATTCGGCAACCGGCGGAATGGCACTGAAAACCGGGTCATAACCAGATAAAGGCGGGGACCTGGCCAGGCAGGCGTGTGCCCAGACCGGCCCGCTGGCGAAATGCCCGAAAAACGACTTCGGCAGCCATTGACAAATTTTCCAAAATTCGTATATTGAAGAGTTTTCCAGATTGGCTGGAAATAGCCCTTCACCTTAATGGACGGCAACCGGAAAGGTACCGAACCTGCGGGGCAAGGGCTGGCGGAATGTTGATACAAGCGTACGTTAAAGAGCGAAACAATACTATGAGCACTGTTGCCACAGCTAAACCCAAGTCCACCCGCCCCAGCGTGCGGATTAGAACCACAACCGGTACCACCACGCTGGCTCGCGTAGGCCATACGGATAATCGCTGGTTTGTGGTGGATGCCGCGGACCAGACACTCGGCCGCCTGGCCAGCGCGATTGCGACCCGGCTTATGGGGAAACATAAAGCGACTTATACTCCAACCGTGGATGTGGGCGATTTTATCGTCGTCATCAACACCAGCAAAATTAAAGTGAGCGGTCGCAAGCTCGTCCAACGCGAATACGACTATTACACCTATTATACAAGCGGGCGCCGCGTCAAAACCATGCTGGAAATGACGCAAAAGCATCCAAACACAATGTTCCGGATGGCGGTACGTCGGATGCTTCCAAAAACCACTATGGGCGGCCAGATGCTTCGCAAGCTTAAATGCTACAAAGATGCCGACCATCCGCATGTAGCACAGAAGCCGGAAGCCCTGACCCTGAAACTTTAATACATGACAGGACAGGCTGAAAGAATCCGGACTGCCGACAGTTCGGGAATAATTTAAAATTGGAAGTTCGTTTTGGCCAATGGGCCGATAAGAAAAAGGTTAAAACCATGACGGAAACATCCCCAAAACCAGAATCCGCATTTGCAATTGAAGCTGAAGCTCGCCGCGCCAGACATACCGTGGTGGTTGCTGGCAAAACCTTTTTTCTGGGGACCGGTCGCCGGAAGAGTTCCGTGGCACGGGTAAGAATCGTTGCCGGACAGGGCGCTTTTTTGGTGAACGACCGCAAACTGGATGAATTCTTTCGTGAAGCAAGGACCGCTCCGCGGTAATGGCCCCCCTTGCGACAGCAAACGCCACTGACAAACTGGATATTTTTGTGAATGTTCAGGGCGGCGGTTATTCCGGCCAGGCCGGCGCGATTGTTCAGGGTTTGGGCCGGGCACTGACACTTTTTGACGCAACCCTTCACAAGCCGCTTCAGGATTCCGGGTTCCTTACACGCGACAGCCGCATGAAGGAACGTAAAAAGTATGGTCTGCGC
>JAJZOA010000371.1 GCA_021852225.1 Planctomycetota bacterium | reverse complement strand
TTACGCTTGGCCATCCATGGCTCCTTTCTTAATACCGGTCATGATTGTAACGGAAAACCCTCTTTTGAGATAGTTTCTAATGGTACTGGCGGCGCAGATGGTTCGGGGGGAGCTTATGATGCGGATAACGCTGCGTCGCAGGCACCGGTCCCATCAGATGACGACCATCCTCCGATCTGGTTGGAGGAAGCCAATGCCGACTGCGAATTTGCCCGCGAGCGTTGCCGCGGTAATGCAGATCAAGAGATAGTTGAACAGTAGAACGTAGAGCCATCAATGAGCGGGATGATTAGCTCGCGGCACATTCCCCACAGCCTTTTGGCGTTCGGCCCTCTTGCCCGGCAAACGCCGGCCAGGCCCCCAACCACCACACCGGTGCCCATGTGCCGCAGGCATCTTGGGTGGCGCTTGGGGCGAATCTGGCCAGGGACTGACTGCCGATTGGTGCCGCGCCGCGGACAGCCCACGGTCGTGATCGTTTCAGTAAAGAAGTGGGAACCTAAAGCCAAACGCTGACAGAAGTTCTCCGAGTTACTAATCAGCTCACCACCGGAGGGTTCTAATCTGGAAGTTCCACATCTGAGGGGCCAATGGCGAACAGCGAAACTATAAAATTTCCGCTGGATGTGAATGTCATTTTCGAACTGGCTAGGCATGGGCCAAGCAGGCTGGTAATGTCGTTGACGGACAAGAAACTGGGGGGAAACGCTTTTATAAGCGTCGTCGTTATGGCGGAGCCTCACTGGGGGCGCGGCACGATTACCAGAGGGCACCAACCGTTCCCGGCTGCATATTTGACTGTCTGAATCGCTTCCGGATCAATTCGACGAAAGGATAATATTTGTGGAAATTGCCGTCGCCCGGCAATAGGGAATCGTGGAATAAAGACGCCCATGTCTTATTCAAAACAGTTGCCATAATTCGCCCAGCGGCGGCCCGCCGGCGATAGAGTCGCCATCGCCGGTTTCGCCGGTCTTAGTCCCCTGCCTGTACGCCAATGCGTACCCATGAAAGCAGCTTTGGATTGCATTCGGCCGGAGCAGGAAAAATGAAATGCGGATGCTGCCTTCGCGGGCGAATGTGAATTGCAAGCGAAGCGCTTTTCCGCCGGTTGACGGGTGCTCTGTCGGACCTGCGCTGGTCAGGTCCGCGCGGCGATCAGTAAATCATCGGTAAAATGCCGAAATGCAGGGCAGGAGCGACGAACTTGTTCAGGATCCAATTTCTTGAAAAAGCCGACACCGTGAGTCCGCTTTTTGTAACACCCTTTGCCGGCCCGCTTATAAAGCCGATCCAGAAGGTGGCCGGGCGGCTCGACACCATTAATTGTTTCGGGTGTGCGCAATCCAGTAGGCAGCAAATCGCGAATTTCCCGGGGCAGGACTTCGGGCTGGGCCAATATCCAAGCCTCCACCTCGTGCACGGCAAAATGCACATGAAAACGCGGATCTTGGTGCTTTTGGCGAAGAAATTCCTTTCCCCATTCACATTTTTTCGACGCGTCGGTTATGTTGTTTGGGAAAAACGTTGGTCCATGCAGGTCGAGCAGTGCAAAGACTGCGATGGTGTCCGGTTGCCCCAAATGCAATGGCACCTTTGTTGCAACATCCTTTACGAGTTGCGGCCAGCCTTCGAACCGCACTGGCTTAATACCAACACTTCGCCCCGCTGGCAGTTGGCGGTTAATCCATTGATTCAGAAATGGCGGCAGGCCCCCAACTTCCGTCCAGCCCTCGCAAAACAACACGATTTTCACGTCGCCAGCCCCTCCAGTTCGCCGGACCTGTGCAGATCGCCAAGGGTGTAATGCTCAAGCCATTTGGCCAGTTGATCCTGGGGAAGCGTGGTCAGGCGGCTTGTGCCGTCAGACCATTTTACAACAGTTGTCGTCAGGTCGCATCGCGAAAAGGCGTCAAGCAGGTGCGGCGAATGGGTCGCCAGTATTATTTGTGAATTTGCGCTTGCTGCAACGGCAAACTCGGCAATTATTCTCTCCATGGATGGGTGCAATCCGCTTTCCGGTTCATCAATCGCGATTACCGGCGCTGCATCCGGGGATGCAAGCACCGTCAGCAGAAAAAGAAACCGCAGGGTTCCATCAGAGAGATCGGCGGCAGATTGTTCGCGCCGCAAGCTTCGCCACCGCACGCGCAGGCCGATACGCTGGTCAGCCGCAGGGGCAAAAACCAGCTCTTCAAAATCATCGCCAAAGGCCGCGGCCATTGCCGCGTTGATTTCGCGCTTAAAGTCGCGATCGCCAGTGTAAAGGGTGTGAAGAACCGGAATAAGATTCTGGCCGTCCGCCGCTACGCGCCGTTCGAGCCGAGTCACCGCGGGCTTGCGGACAGCTGATTCGGGACCGGTATTGAAATCATGATAGATGTTCCAGGACGCCATCTGGGCGCGAAATGCCGTAATAACGCGGTTTTGACTAAAGGGATCCGCAGCCAGGGAAAGCAGCGTTTCAAATTCGGGTATGGTTCCCTGTGGAGCGGTTAAACTACGATGATTTTCATCGAAAATTTTTGCTGATCGGCCGTCACTTTCCAGAAATTTAAACGGCTCGGCCTGCTGGCCGTTTCGGACCTGGTGATAATTTCCCAACAGCTCAAAACCAATTCTATAATCGCTGGATTTAACGTTGCGATCCAGCTTCAGCTTATAGGTAAGCGATTCGCGCAGCGGATTCCGAAAAGATTCAGTTGGTGTGCAATCCACCATTAATTCTATCGCCTCCGCGCTGCCGTCCCATAACAGCGGCTCAATTCCGCCGGCTGATCGCACCATATTATCGAGTCTCCCCTGGGCGGAGGCCGCCAGCAGGTCAATAGTTCGCAGGATATTGCTTTTTCCACTACCGTTTGGCCCAATCAGAATATTGAGATTTCCCGGCTGCCATTTAATATCGTGTTTCAGCGATCGGAATCCGGAAACTGTAAGCGTTTTAAGCTGCATGTTAATTAATAATATCGTGCGGGTTCACCGATAGCAATTGATGCCTCACACCGGTGCCCATGTGCCGCAGGCATCTTGGGTGGCGCTTGGGGCGAATCTGGCCAGGGACTGACTGCCCGCTCCGCGGCGGCGGAAACAATGGGAATCTTCCGCCGGGCTGGCGGCAAATTGCCTCAGCTATCACGCGGGCTAAGAAATGTCGTCGGCGCGACCGGTTCGCGGTGGTGTCCGCGTGTGTGATTGGCTTCATTCGCGTCATGCGGGCATAATACCATAGGGCTGGCTTCAAAGGCGGGCAGGTGCCGCGCGATGGCCATATTTCCCCGCCTCAGGAGCGTTTGCACATGCAGTTCTTGCCTCTTGTGATGCTGATCGCGGCCGTTTACTGCGCGGCAATCCTGATACATCAGGGGGTGTTTTCGCGACGGTCGCTGAATCTGGCCCCGCAGCGGCCGAATCAACTTCGACTGCGCGACGCCGTTGTCGCGGCGGCGGTATTCTATGGATGGCTGTATTTTCTTTTGGTTTATCCGATTCCGCTCTTCAACCTGGTTCACAGAAATTATAAGGCGTATCTTTTCTGGGCGGGCGCTATCTGGTTTATCAGCCATTGTGCGGTCCAGCTGTTATTGATTGCCATCGCCAAACGCGGGTTTGGCACCTTGTCGAATGTCGGCCTGAGCTGGACCAGGCTCTCGGCGGGTCTGCGAATTGGTGGGGCTGCTTTTCTGTTGACCACACCCATCCTTGCCGTTGTGACGGGTCTTTCGTACGGGGTTTACAGGCATGCGACGGGCGAAAATCCGCCGGTTCATCCTATCCTGCGTTTTTTTGCGTCGCATCCGCCCTGGCCGCGGTTCATGATGGTCACGATCTATTTGTGTTTTTGGGACCCGCTGATAGAGGAATTGCTGTTCCGGGGCATTTTGCAGACAACTGTTTTCCGCATTCTGGATCGTCGGAGAGCCCTGCTGGAAATGCCAACAGGTGAAGGCATGACCACTCCCTCGCCGGCCGCAGCGACGCGGCCGAACGCAACAGACCGCTGGACGGCTATTCTGATAACGGCGGCCATTTTTGCCGCATCGCATTTATACCTTGCGCGTGGAGCCATCGCCTGGATGCCCGCGATATTTGTGTCCGGTTGCGTGCTTGGATTCGTTTATGAGCGAACCGGGAATTTATTCGCCAATTGGGCGAACCACTGCCTGTTGAACACTTGTGCGCTGGTGGTTTATCTTTCTTTTCATTGGTAGTTCCGCCAGCAAGATGGCAAGATGGCCACCCCGGCGTACCGCGGTTGCATTTTCCAACTGATTAGCATAATAGTGATTAAATCACTTTGGGGTGTCCTTTGCGCATTCGCATTGAACTATCATCCGGCGTGCCCATCAGCCGCCAGCTTGCGGACCAGCTACGCTCGCAATGTGTGGTCGGCAAGTTGAAGGCGGGAGATCGGGTCCCGAGCGTTCGCGAATTGGCCCGCCAACTGGCGGTAAATCAGAACACGGTGTTGCATGTGTATGAACGTCTTTTCGCGGAAGGCTGGCCGAAAACCCGCCAGGGCAGTGGCACGTTTGTAAAGGCCAACGCCCGCACCAGTGGCGAAAAAAAAGCCCAAACCGCGGCATTGCTGGCGCAATTGGCTCAACTGCTGGGCGTGGCATCAGATGAATTGCACCGCCTGCGGGACCAATCCTTAAAGCTCTTACCTGCGGCACCACTCGGCCAAACCATGTTCCGACGAGCCGGACAAGCCGGCGGCCGGGGCGCAACAATCGGACAATGGCGCATTTATTTCCCGCCTGCAGGGCTTGCTTTCTATTTGGCCGGCTTGGGCACCAGATTCCATGTAACCGTGATCTTCAGGTGTTTGGCCGCACGAATCATGCCCATCATTGCCGTTGGCGGACTGATGCCGAAGTCCTGAAATGTAAGCGTGGTATGCGTAGAAATGGTCATGCCGCCATCTTTAAGCGGCAATACCGCCAGCACCAGAGTGATGCGTTTGCTTACGCCCGCCGCCGTTACGGTTCCATGCGCCTTAAAATAGAAATGGGGGTTGCCGCTGGCGGGTGTGGCAATAAGCGATGCCCGAGAAAGTGTGTACATAATTTGCGGGTCATGTTTGCTGTTGAGATTGTGATAAATGGTTTTATCCATTCCACTGCCATCGCTGCCGCGCAGGGAAAGTACATTCACCGTCAGATGTATCTTCTGGAGTCCCACAGGTTCCCGGAGAATGCGTTTCGCGTTGGTCAATTGAATTGCGGCCGTTCCGGACAGGTCATGGGTGGTAATGGACCATTTATGAAGCGTGCTGCTGCCACGAATGACCAGCCTTCCAGGCTTGGTGGCGGAGCGGAACACTGTTGACGAATCAGTCGCGGCTGCCCGGACCGGGCCGTCGGTCATGATTGCGCCCGCCGCGATGCAAATAAACATCAGAAGCAAAATTAACCGTTTTGCCGAATGTGCAACAGTTCTCAAACGTGATTCTGATAGGGGTATCATGGTGTGATCTCCTGCAAATAGTCTGCCAAAATCCATCCCAGAAGTCCGGTGCTGGATTATAGGCACCGGAAATTGCGCCAGCCAAACATCAGCCCTCTGGGTAAGGTGCCGCTTCGTGCTTATACCAGCTGATAAAAGGGCGGCGAGCCTTCTTTTCTGCGCAGGAAGAACAACAAAAATCCCATCAGTAAGTGGAATGGGAGGTTTCACCGGCGGTCCTGCGTGGCGGGGCGACCACGGCGCGGCACAAGGTTCACCTGTGCTTACGTTGCCTTAGGCATTCCGCGATTATTACAGGCAATTCACAGGTCATAAGCTGATATCGGAGAATATGTGATTGAGCGTAACGACATGTGATTGCTTAACCACTTCCGGTGGCATGCCAAGGATCATACTCGTCGTCTCAACAAATTCAGGCGGCCAGAGGTACTTACCAGTCCAGACTTTTTTTAGCCAGGATAATTCCACCCGCAACCGACCTATCTGCTCGTACAACTGCGCCATCAACGCCGGCGAGGAATGGTTGGACCCCTGAACAGACGATTCCTAAAATGCCATCGCTGAACATTCTACAAGACGCTTTTTCCACGCGGCAATACGCGAGGGATGAA
>JAJZOA010000353.1 GCA_021852225.1 Planctomycetota bacterium | reverse complement strand
AGATTCTCAAATTTTCAGGCTGCCGAGAAGACGCGGTTCGTAATACGGACACGGTTTAGGCGTTGGAAGAGGTGCTCAATGCTTGATATACCACCTTGGGTCTGCGCGTTTCCCAAATTACGGTCTCTCGATTCCCGCACCGTCTCATCAACAAACAGGGCCGCCGGTACCATCAGGGCGACGACGGTCGTTCCCTTAGCCCGAACCAAGGCGCCAATGACAACTTCCAGCTTTTGCTCGGCGGCACCATCGTTTTTCAGGAACTCTATCGTTTTGGCCGGCCAATTGAGGCAATTGCTCCCTATGTCTTCCAACCGATGCAGGAGTCGCTCGCGCAGTTTCCCGGCGGCTTGCACGTCGGCCGCCGTCAGCCAGGCCAAGGGCACGGGGGCCCTAGAAAAATAGGGCGAAAGTGCCCGCGGCGAGGGGCGCCCCTGGTCCATTTTTGCAGCGTGGCCGCCGTCACTCCGCGCTTTTCGCATCTCCGCCGCGATCATCCTTTCGGCACCATCGTTATTACGGTAGCCCCAAGGGTGGGCAGAAGTGGTGAGCCGTGCGAAATACTCCCTCGTGGTGTTGTCGGGTGGGTCGGGATTCAAATCAAGCCAGAGGACGGATGCCAGATGATCCTCGCTGCCGTTCGCCGGGAACGGATCTGTAAAGCCGAGACGGATAGCATCGCAACGCTGCTGCCCATCGAGAAGATGGTGCGTCACATCGTCGTCAGATTTCTTCGTCTGATCTTTGATTTTGGGACACAAGACGAGTGAGCCAACAGGGAACCCACGCAGGAGGGAATCCCAAAACATTTCCACTTGGTGGGGTCGCCAAACCAAGCCGCGCTGGAGTATGGGAACTCCAGCCCGGACGAGGTTCTTTTTCTCCCGGTCAATTTTACACGGGGATCGTTCATCGACCGTTGTACCGTCATACCAAAGGGCAATCCTTTCGAGCGAGAGCACCTCGGATTTGGAATTCGCGTCATTTGGCAGCATTAGATTCTCCTTTTTTCCCGCTAAATGGCGCAGTCGCTTGCACGGTGGGGAAAACGCGCATTGGCACAAATATCGCTGTGATGTTACCCTACTTTTCCATCCAACCGATGTCAAACGGTTGCGCACTAATTAACGTTCCTACATTCCTTCTAATCGGCAACGCCCCTCGTTCGCCACCCCGGCAGGTTATGCCCCGCCGCAGACGGCTACCGTCTGCACGCCCAGAATTTCCGCCAACTCCCGCGGCTACGCTTGCCGTCCCAACCGCGACAATCGCCCCATAAAGTGCCATCCGATCAGTAAAACAACCCAGTCCCGAGCCGTCCATGAGGGAAAACGCCATTCCCTCCACATACTCATATAAATCAATCCCACCTTGATACCCGATCGGATCGCGCTGAATCCAGCGCCCAAGTACCGGGTTGTATGTCCGATTGCGGACGTAATAAAGCTGCGTGTCTGGATCAAAGCGGTAGCCGCAGTAAATTATTTCATTCGCACAGGAGGAATTGGATGTATCGCGGTGACGACGGACAGACAGGATGTCTGCGGTCCAGTGATCGGGAGTTTTTCCAGCCTGCCAAGACTCATCGCGCCAGCGGCCACAACTTCGCGGCTTGGTGCCGTGGTGGTGGTCAAATTGTTTATCCAGTGCGACCATAAACTGCCTTGAAAAAGGCTGACCTTGCTTCGGTAGTTGAAATCATAGGTCAGCATTCGCGGCGTAACAAGCCAATAAACCTTCTTGGCCGTCCATTCATCCGATACCGTCTGCTCACCACCCATACGGAAGAAAAGGAAGCACAGTACCTCCGTCGCCCTTACCTTGAATTTCGGCACTGGCGATACAATCCTATTTTCAACTCATTCGGCAAATCTGCTTAGCCAAACAGGAACAGGTTGCGCCATGGAAGATTGAAGACCCAAGCCGGTTGGCAGCAGATGCCCCCCCACCTTCTGCGCAAGCGATCGTTCATCGCAATCGCTTTGGCGGCCAATTCCATCAGATTCAATCCAAGCTCGCCAGAGCAGGCGAATTGACGAATCGGCGGTTATAGTGTGCATTATAATCGCGACGCGCAATACTGCGTGCCGCCCGGAAAGCAAAGGAATCTGTATGCAACACCTGCACAGCCTCATTCGCAACATACCCGATTTTCCGCGGCCGGGAATTCAATTTAAGGATATTACACCCCTGCTTCGCAATCCTGCCGGGCTGGCCATGGCTGTTGAATTGCTGGCTAATCCTTTTCGTGGCCGCAATGTCGACCTGGTCATTGGCGCTGAGTCGCGCGGATTTATTTTTGGAACCGCACTGGCCCAGGCGCTTTCAGCCGGCTTCGTACCCATTCGCAAACCCAAAAAACTGCCGGCGGAAAAAGTGTCGCTCACGTATGAATTGGAATATGGAAGTGATACTCTGGAAATCCATCGCGACGCCATTTTGCCGGGCGAAAAATGCCTGCTGGTCGACGACCTGCTGGCCACCGGCGGCACCATGGATGCCTGTTGCCAACTGGTAGAAAAACTGGAAGGTAACATTCTGGGGATTGCCGTGCTGATTGAACTTGAATTTCTTAATGCCCGAAAAAACTTCAGCCGTTATGAAATGCATAGCGTCCTGAGGTATTAATCAACGCTGGCATTGGCCGGGCTGAAAATGGTATGATATGGACACCGAGGACAAGGTTCCGCGCGCACTGGTAAACCGTTTTGAGGCCGCATGAAATATCGCGAACAACGCTGGTTAAGGGAGGGGCCGGATGGCACCCGCAAGCAGGGCCGCCTGCGCCGGCGCATAGCTGTGCTCCCCACACTGCTTACGCTCGGAAATCTTTTATGCGGATTCGCCGCGATCGGCTACGCTTCCGGAAAACCGGTTGATATTAACGCATTTGGCAACAATTATTCGGTGGCCGGCTACCTTATATTCGGTGCCATGATTTTTGACATGCTGGATGGATCGATGGCGCGACTGGCGAGGGCCACCAGCGACTTTGGCGGCGAACTTGACTCTCTGGCGGATGTGGTAAGCTTTGGCATTGTTCCGGCTTTTTTAAGCCTGAAATTAATTTCGTATTTGCTTTCAGCGGGTGGCGCGCCCCATGAAAACATCAGCCCGCTGGCGGAAAGCCTGGTGGGGCGTTTTTTCTGGGTCATTTGCGCTATTTATGTTTCCTGTACCGCCCTGCGGCTGGCGCGTTTTAATACTGCCAACCGCCAGGACGCCGACGCCCACATGGTGTTTCACGGTTTGCCATCACCCGGAGCCGCCGGTGTGGTGGCATGCAGTGTGATTTTTTTTGAAGCCCTGCAGCCCGGTGCGGCGCACATTCTTCCATTTAATGTATCGGCATCCATCGGTTCTGTCGTCACCGGCATTTTCCCCTATGCACTGCCGGTTATTCTGCTCATGCTGGCAATTCTAATGGTCAGTCGCATCAGCTACGGACATCTGATCAACCAGTATCTGCGGCCGCGCAAGCCGTTTTCTTATGTGACCCGCGTCATTGTGCTGGTTCTGCTGCTGCTGATTGAACCACAGATCACCGCCCTTGTGGTTATTTATCTTTATGCGTTTGCAGCGCCGCTTCGCGCCCTGTGGCGAAAACTTCTCCACAAACCGGATATGTCAACCGCATCCATTGAATTGACTGAATCAGGCGATTAGCATTTCTCCAGCGCAGATCGGACCCATCGGCGGTTATTCCATTTGGAGCATTCAGTGGCCCGCAAGTTATCTGAATATTCACCCGAATATTTTCTGGAACACCTGACTGATCTTGGACGCAGGCTTCGCGACACCGTCATCGCATCACGCCTGTCCAACAGCGTTCTTGCCGGAGTCGCCCGCCAGACCTTATCAGATACTATTTATAATCTCGACACCCGCGTGGAGCCGGAACTGGAACGATTCTGCACACAATGGAGCCGCGACATTCCGCTGCTGCTTATCGCCGAAGGCGCTTCGCAAACGGGAATGCCGGAAGGGCAAGCCTGTTTTCCGCCTGGAATCGCACCCGAGCAGGCAATGATTCAGCTCATCGTGGACCCGGTGGATGGCACCCGCGGCCTGATGTATGACAAACGCTCCGCCTGGGTTCTGGCGGGAATTGCACCGAATTTTGGAAATGCCACCCGGCTTTCTGATATTTTTGTTGCCATGCAGGCCGAAATTCCTGTCAGCAAGCAAACCATGGCCGACATTCTTTGGGCGACCCGCGGAAATGGTGCCCATGGCCAGCGGGAAAACCTGCTTACCGGATCGACCCATCCGTTGCCGATCACTCCCAGTGGCGCGACAGACCTGGCACACGGATTCGGATCTGTGGTAAGTTTTTTTCCTGGATCGAAACGCCAGGCGGCCGACCTGCTTGAATTTATAGCTCACGGCTTTAACGGGCCACCTGATCCGGACCGCCCATTGCTTTTCGACGACCAGTATATTTCCACGGGCGGCCAGTTGTACGAAATTCTGATGGGGCACGATCGGTTTGTGGTGGATATTCGCCAGGACCTGGACCGACTGGCGAGCCGAAAACCAGGTTTGTGCGCTCATCCGTATGATCTGGCATCCATGCTTGTGGCGCAGGAAGCCGGCATTTACCTGACTAACGGCCGGGGTGCCGTGCTTGATGGTCCGCTGGATGTGCACACATCCATTTCATGGGCCGCCTGCGCCAATGCGCAACTAGGCCGCAAAATTGAAAGCCTGATCGCGGAATTTTTCCGCGGGCACACGACTGCCATTTAAGCCCGACCCCGACAAAATCGAAGAATACGCAGAATGCCCGAATAATGAATGCCGACTTCCGCATGGCGGCATGATTACGGAAATGGCTTCTCTTCACTTGAATGATCTGATTCGAATTCCCCGGATGCGTATGGCCTTACAGACTCCGCAGGCTGCGGCTGGCTACCGGGGCCGCCGGGTTCCGCCGCGACGGGTGTTGGTTGTCCGGCGCCGGCCTGATCAGTTGTATCCGTCGGCTCATCCGGCGAAGGTGGCCGCAACTTTAAGACCAGTTCACCGGTTGCGGGCGCCTGTTCCACAATCAGCTTTTTAAGACGCATCAATTCCAGCATGGCCAGGAACAGACCGATCATTTCGCTGCGGGAACCCCGACCGGCAAAAAGAGCCTTAAGCGTAACAGGACCGTCGCGATCCAGACGGTCCAGAATATCAGCCTGATGCAGACTGATGGGTGTTTCATCCAGGACCACATCATGGCCGAACGCGGTGTGCCCCACGCTGGCCATGATGGCATTAAACGCATCCATCAGAACAAAAAGATTGACATCTTCAAGATCCAGCGGCACACGGGTGGTACCACGTGGCGTGCCGCGCGGGAAGCGCAGCAGTTCGGTCGCGTTTCGACGCTGCAGGGAATTGGCCGCGTCCTTGAAATGTTTATACGCCAGCAATTGTTCGACAAGCTGCCGGCGCGGGTCGGTGGCATCTTCCGGCGTCATAACGGATGAATTCGCCGCATCCGCGACCGGTCGCGGATTCAACATGCGGCTCTTGATTTCCATCAGTGTGGCGGCCATTACCAGAAAATCGCCGGCAAGGTTAATATCCACATGCCGGATCACTTCCACGTGCGCCAGATACTGCGCGGTAATGCGGGCAATCGGAATGTCATGAATGTCCACTTCCTCTTTGCGGATAAGGTAAAGCAGAAGCTCCAACGGACCGTTGTACACATCCAGATCAACTCTGTAATCAGCCTGATTCATCGTGATTTTAAGATAACGCCTTTTCGCGGATACCGCCAATCGGCACGCGAAAAAAGATCGCGCCCGGGCGCCCCGGCGTCACATTTCCTCCAGCAGTTCAATGCCCAGAAGGTCGCGCAGACCCACGCCCAATACCGCCTGTGTCAGCCGGCACAGCAGCAGCCGGCTTTGCCGCGACGTGTCGCTGGCGGCCTTCAACACCGGGCAGGCTTCGTAAAAGCTGGAAAATTCACCGGCAAGATTATATAGATAGCCGCAGATATAATGCGGCTTAAGGTCCCGCGCCGCAGATTCCACCACGCCGCCAAACTGACACAACCGCCGGGTTCTCAGGCCCAGTCCATTAGA